>NZ_JBIUCF010000091.1:0-31483 GCF_044593615.1 Nonomuraea sp. NPDC051941 | reverse complement strand
AGCTCACGCAACTGCGCGTCGCCGACCTCCTCCACCGCGCCCACCACGGCCCGGCCCGCGTTGTTGACCAGCACGTCGAGCTGTCCGAAACGGACAAGGGTGGCACGCACGAGCTCCCCGGCCGCGCTGGCGTCCTGGACGTCGAACTTCGCGATCAGGCAACTGTCGGGGTGCTTCGCCGCCAGGTCGGCCACGCTCTCGGGCCGGCGCACCGCCGCCACCACGCGGTCGCCCGCCGCGAGCGCCGCCTCCGCCAGCGCGCGTCCGAAACCGCGGGACGCGCCGGTGATGATCCAGGTCTTTGTCGTCATGCCGGCGACGCTACGGCTTCGAGCGCGCTCGAACGCAAACCGGTTACTTGGGGTCGCGCGACCGGAAAGCCATGACGTAGAAAACCGTTGAGGCGACGAGGAAGCAGACGGTGGGGATCATCAGGATGAGGCCCAACAGCGGATCGACGTCCAGAACCTGGGGGAGCAGCATTGTCGTCAGCGAGGCGGACAGGAAGATCTGCGCCCAGGAGAACGGCTTCCAATAAGCCCATTTACCTGCCGGAACCCAGCGCGGGAGCCCTCGGTTGATCAGTGTGAAGATGCCGAGCAAGAACGGAAAAGCACACGTCGTGAGAGCGATCAGCGCCATGTAGTGCGTGGCTGTTTCTAAGGACTCAAGCATGTGACCCGCTCTCCACCACGCGCCGCTCCGTGGCGTCGATGTAGTCGCGGAGGGACTGGCGGGAGCGGGCGAGTGTGTCGATGTGCTCGTCCAGGCCGTGCAGGCGGGCCCGCAAGGTGTCCAGGAGCTCGGGGCAGGGCTCCAGGTCGGGGGCCGCGCCGGTGGCGCAGGGGAGCAGGTATGCGATCTCCTGGGTCGACAGCCCGGCTTCGAGCAGCCTGCGGATCTGGGTCACGGTCAGGACGGCGTCGTCGCCGTACTCGCGGTAGCCGTTGGTGCCGCGCTCGGGTTCGAGCAGGCCCTGGGCCTCGTAGTAACGCAGCTGATGCGTGTGGACTCCGGTCTGCCGGCTCAACTGCCCGATCAGCACGCCCGTTCCCCCTTGACCTTCATATCGGTATGAACGTTGAGGATTCTGCCATGAGCACCAACAACGCCAACCACACTCCCGTGACGGTCATCGGCCTCGGGCTGATGGGCCAGGCGCTGGCCGGAGCGTTCCTGCGCGCGGGGCACCCTACGACCGTGTGGAACCGTACGGCGGCCAAGGCCGACCAGCTGGTGGCCCAGGGCGCGAAGCTCGCCGGCTCGGTCGGCGAGGCCGTCGCGGCCGGGCCGCTCGTGGTCGTCTGCGTCACGGACTACGACGCCGTGCACGGGCTGCTCGACCCGCTGGGCGCCGTTCTCGACGGCCGAGTCCTGGTCAACCTGGGTTCGGGTACGTCGCAGGGCGCCCGTGAGACCGCCGAGTGGGCGGCGCGGCAGGGCGGCGCCTACCTCGACGGCGCGATCATGGCCGTCCCCGCGGAGATCGGGGCGGACGCCGTCATCACCTACAGCGGGCCGCGGTCGGCCTTCGAGCTGTACGAACCCGCCCTGAGGAGCCTCGGTTCGGGAACGACGTACCTCGGCGACGACCACACCCTGTCGGCGCTGCACGAGATGGCCGTGCTGAGCCTGATGTGGAACATCCTGAACGGGTTCCTGCAGGGCGCCGCCCTGCTCGGCGCGGCGGGGGTGCGAGCCGGAGCGTACGCCCCGCTCGCCGGCAAGGGGATCGAGATCGTGAACGGCTGGCTGGCGGACTACGCGGAGCAGATCGACACCGGCGCGTACCCGGCCCTGGACTCCACCATCGACACCCACCTGGCCGCGATGGACCACCTCATCCACGAAAGCGAGTCCCTCGGCGTCAGTGCCGAGCTTCCGAGGTTCATCAAGGCCCTGACCGACCGGGCCGTGGCCGACGGGCGCGGCGGCGACGGCTACGCGGCGATGGTCGAGCAGTTCCGCAAGCCGTCATGACCGCCACACCGTTCGACCCGCGCACGCTGCTCGTGGAAAGCCGGCTGGGCGTCCTCGCGACGATCAAGTCGGACGGCCGCCCGCAGCTCTCCCCGGTCATGCCCTTCTACGATTGGGAGGCCGAGGTCGTCTACGTCTCGATGACCGAGGGGCGGGCCAAGACGGCGAACCTGCGCCGGGACCCGCGGGCCGCGCTGGAGGTCACCAGCCCCGACGGCTGGTCATGGGCCACCGCCGAGGGCACGGTGACGCTCACGGGGCCAGGCTCCGACCCCCACGGCCCCGAGGTCGAGGCGCTGGTGGACTACTACCGCCGCGCCGCGGGGGAGCATCCGGACTGGGAGGAGTACCGGTCGGTGATGGTGTCCGACCGCAGGGTGCTCATGACGATGAGGGTCGAGAACGTGTACGGCGAAAGAGTCCGCTGACCGGCGGGCGTTTCGCCTTTTCCATGACCTCCCACGTAATCGCCACGGTACAGGTGCCGGCGGCATTGTCTATCTCGCAAGCGGCCACCACACCAGGAGAGCGACATGACCGCCGTCAAGGCACCCGAGTCCGCCGCCCCCCGGACGGCGGACCCCGGCCAGGGGACTTTGCTGGTCCTCCTGTCCGGCCTCTTCATCACCACCCTCGACTTCTTCATCGTCAACGTGGCGATCCCCGCCATCCAGCGGGACCTGCACGCCACGCCTTCGCAGATCCAGTTCGTGGTGGCGGGGTTCGGCGTCGCGCTGGCCGCCGGGCTGATCACCGCCGGCCGGCTGGGGGACCTGTACGGGCGGCGCCGGATGTTCGCCGTCGGCCTGGCCGCCTTCACGGTGGCGTCGGCGCTCTGCGGGGCGGCACCCACGGCCGGGATCCTGATCGGCGCCAGGATCGGTCAGGGCCTCGGCGCGGCGCTGCTGATGCCGCAGGTCCTGGCCATCATCAACACCACCTTCACCGGTGAGCACCGGGCCAAGGCGTTCAACGCCTACGGCGTCACGATGGGCTTCGGCGGCGTGTTCGGGCAGCTCATCGGCGGCGTGCTGATCAACGCGGACCTGGCCGGGCTGGGCTGGCGCACCATCTTCCTGATCAACGTGCCGGTTGGCGCGCTCGCCATCGCCCTGGTCCCGCGCCTGGTGCCCGAATCCCGCCTTCCGGGCGGCCCGAAGCTGGACCTGGCCGGTACGGCGCTCGTCTCGCTCGGCCTGGTCGCCATCGTCTACCCCCTCGTTCAGGGCCGCGAGCAGGGCTGGCCCGCGTGGACCTGGCTGTGCCTGGCGGCGGCGGTCGCCCTGCTGGCCTCGTTCGCGCTGCACCAGCGGCGGGTCGCCGCCCCGCTGGTGGACCCCGGGCTGTTCCGGCACCGCTCGTTCTCCGCGGGCACCGTGGTCAGCCTGCTGCACTCGATGACGATGGGCTCGTTCTTCCTGATCATGGCGCTCTACCTCCAGCAGGGCCGCGAACTGGACGCGCTGGGATCGGGGCTCATCTTCCTCCCGCTGGGCCTCGGCTACTTCGCGTCCTCGACGCGGGCCGTCCGGCTCGCGGCCAGGCTCGGCCGCCAGGTCGTCGCGCTCGGGGCGCTGACCATGGCCCTCGGGTACGGCCTCCTCGCCCTGACCGCCACCGCCCTGGGCGAGCACGGTCCCATCGCCTGGATCATCCCAGGGCTCGTGGTCGCCGGCGCCGGAATGGGGCTGGTCATGGCCCCGCTGCCCGCACTCGTCCTGAACGGCGTGGACCCCAGGCACGCGGCCGCCGCCTCCGGCGTGCTGAGCACCGCGCAGCAGGCGGGCGGCGCGATCGGCGTGGCCGTGGTCGGCGTGGTCTTCTACGGCGCTCTGGGCGGCTACCCGTACGCCTTCGCCATGGGCCTGCTCCTCCTCATCGCACTGGACGTGGCGGTCGCCGCCCTGGTCCAGGCCCTGCCCCGGCTGCGTAACCGCACCGAAGGGGCAGAATGAGCCGGTGACCAGTCCCATCGAGGCGCCCGCGCTCGTCCTGATCCCGTTGCGCCCGGAGCACGCCGACGAGATGGCCGTCGTGCTGTCCGACCCGGACCTGCACACGTTCACCGGCGGCGCCCCGCTCACCGCGCCGGAGCTGCGCGCCCGCTACGAGCGGCTGGTCGCCGGGCCGCCCGGCTGGCGCAACTGGGTGATCCGGTCGCGGGAGGAAGAACGGCTGGTCGGGTACGTGCAGGCCACGATCGACGGCCGGACCGCCGAGATAGCCTGGGTGATCGGCATACCCTGGCAGGGCCGCGGCCTGGCCACCGCGTCCGCCCGGGCCCTGGTCGACCAGCTCGTACGGGATGGGATCGACACGATCGTGGCGCACATCCACCCCGATCACGCCGCCTCGGCCGCCGTCGCCACGTCGGCCGGCCTGCGTCCCACCGACCGGTGGCACGAGGGGGAGGTCCGCTGGGAACGTACCGTCTGATCCGTAAAGATCCCCTACCCTTGGGGGAACTTGATCCCAAAGGTCTGACGTCGGGGTGTTGAATCGTGGTCACGCACGAAGAGATGGTCGAGGCTTTCGGTGACGAGGGCCTGCTGCTGATGGACGTCGAGCAGTGCCGCGAGAAGGGGCTCTCGGAGGAGGACGTCCGGATCCTGTCCGAGGTCGGGCTGCCGGTGCGCGCGGACCAGGCGTTCACCACCTTCATCGCGGACGAACCGCGGGTGGGCTCCCTCGTCGTGTTCAGGACGCCGGGCGGGGACCTCAACGTTCTCACGCTCGGTGGCACGTCGGGGGACACGGGCATGCGCTACTTCCTCGACATCCGCAGCGGCGTCGTCGGCCTGCTCTCGATGGACGAGACGCCGCAGGCGGAGAAGATCAACAGCTCTCTCGCGAACTTCGTCGAGTTCCTCTACCGGCTCAGGCTGCGCCAGCAGGCGTTGAACGGCGAGTCCCCGGAGGCCGGCAAGGACTACACGGAGAAGCTGTGGCTCTCCCTCAAGGAGCTGGACCCGGACGCCTTCGGCGAGGCCGAGGCCTGGTGGTCGATGGTGATGGACAGCCTGATGAGCCGGAACCTCATCTCCGAGACCCGCGCGTTCCTCGAACAGCGCCGCGCCGAGGTCTCCGACACGGTGTCCAAGCTGATCGAGTTCGAGGAGGCCGTCGCGCCGCGCGGCACGCAGCGCGAGGGCTTCGACCGGGCGCTCAGCCGGTTGGAGCACGAGGGCTGGCAGATCGTCGACGCCGAGCGCTTCGCGTCCGACACCGCGACCAGTGGCCTGCTGAGCCCGTGCGCCGACCACTTCACCCCGGACGGGACGCTGGCCGACGACGTGCCGCTCGCGTGGAGGGGCGGGCTGCCCTCCAACATCCAGGCGGCGTTCGCCCGTGAGGGGCTCGTGGTCTCCGTTCCCGGGCAGGCGGGTCAGGAAGACGACTACGACGCGCTGCTGGAGATGGACGACGACGAGCTGGCCAAGCACAGCGACGCCCTGATGGACTCGCTCATCGCCTCGGTCCACGGCCTGAACAAGCCGGAGGAAGGGGTCGTGACCTGCCTGGCCGCCGACCGGTCGTCCGACCTGTGCCGGATCTCGGCGGCCTTCGACCGGCTGGCCGCGCACGGCTACCTCGCCGAGCCCGACCTCTGGCCGACCGCCTCCGGCGCCTGGCAGCAGGTCCACGAGGCGGCCTCCGCTGCCGGGCAGCCGCCCAGGGCCGTCTTCTGGACGACGCAGTCGCACACGGCGAGCTTCGACGCGTACGGCGATCTGGTGGACGAGCTCGTCCTGCAGTGGACCGGCGATCGCGACCTGATCGCGCAGGCGCTGGCCGGCACCGGGCTCGAGGTGGAGGTTCCCGAGCACGAGAGCACCGCGTTCCTCCTGCGCCCGGCCTCGGAGGGGCGTTTCGAAGTTTCTTGATGTGAGCCGTCGCGCGCTGCGGGGCTCTGTACCGTGCTGCCGGTGAAGATCCAGAAGATGGGAACGCGGCCGTGGCTGGCCGCCGGCGCGGCGATGATCACGGTGCTCGCGGGGGTGGCCGGCCCGGCTCGGGCGGGGGAGAACTACGGGGAGTACTCCCGGTTCGCCGACCGCAGCGCCGGGCAGTACTGGTCCGACGGGCAGGCGGTCGGGCAGTGGACCTGGAAGCCCCTGTCGTCCACGACCTCGGAGATCAGCTGGGGCGACCCGAAGAAGTGGCCGCCGGACTACGCGGAGAAGTTCGTGCGCGACGGCGACTGGCTGACGCTGGACGGGTGGCGGGGGAACGGCACGTACTACACCGTCAGGGTGACCAAGGAGCAGATCGGCGACGCCAAGTGCGGCGACCTGCGTACGTTCGCCACGTCGGGCCCGCAGCACTACGTGAAGTGGGACATTCCCTCGCAGGGCTACTGCCTCAAGGCGTGGGGGACCATCACCGAGAAGTCGTCGGGCAAGGTCATCGACTTCGGCCACACCCAGATCTGGTCGCCGCCCGCGCCCTGCTCGAACCAGTACCTGAGCGGGAAGACCTGCATCAAGCAGTGGGAATCCTGGTGGGACAACAAGGACGCCCCGGGCAAGCCGATCACCAGGAAGCTGGACCGCGACCAGTACATCGCCCGCGGCCTTGGCATGGCGTTCAAGATCCAGCAGTATTTCCCGAAGGACTGGAAGTCGGAGGCACGTTCCTACTGGACCTGGTGATCCATGATCGTATGGCTGAACGGGACGTTCGGCGCGGGTAAGACGAGCACCGCGAGGGAGCTCGTCCCGCTCGTTCCCGGTGCTCGCTGTTTCGATCCCGAGCAGGTCGGCGTCATGCTGCGGACCGTCTCCGACCTCCCGAGCGTCGGTGACTTCCAGCACTGGACGCCGTGGCGGGGCCTCGTTGTGGAGACCGCGGCGCGGCTGTTCGACTACGTGGGCGGGGCGCTGGTGATGCCGCAGACCGTCCTGGTCGAGGAATACTGGCGGGAGATCAGCGCCGGCCTGCGGGAGGCCGGCATCCCCGTGCACCACTTCGTGCTCCACACCGACCAGGAAACCCTGACCCGCCGGATCGAGGCCGCCGACGACGTGTCGGCCCGGAAATGGCGGCTGGAGCACCTGCCGGCGTACGCGGACGCCTTCCCCTGGCTCAGCCGCGAAAGCCAGGTCGTCGACACGACCGAGCAGCCGCCCGCCGAGGTGGCCAGGAGCATCGCGAACCGGCTCGGCTGAGAGAGTTCATCCACAGGTGTGTGCCCAGGCCGGTGGACAGCCGGGCGGAGGTGGTCACGGGCTGTGGTATGGCGACGCCAAGCCCTGATTCTCCAGCATTCCGGCCCTTCCGGAGCGTTCGGGGCAGGTGCTTCCGCCGCCCCTGGTGAGGGCCTGTACGGGCCTGGTTATCCACAGGAGGATCCAGTTATCCACAACCGGCGGCCCTCGCGGACGAACAGCAGGGCGAAGGCGGGAAGGGCCGCCAGAGCGCTCATCAGGATCACCGCCCCCGCCAGGTTGCCCGCCACCAGCAGCGGGGTGACCACGGCGGCCCCGACGGGCGGGGTCGCCTGCATCATCGTGCGGAAGACACTGAAGACCCGGCCGCGCTGGGACGGCGGGATGCGCTCCATGCGCAGCGACTGCGCCCAGACGGTCATGGGGGCGCTGAACATGCCGATGACCAGGAAGCCCGCGGCCACCGGGATCCAGTCGGGCGACCCCAGCGCCGCCAGGAACCCTGCCGCCGCCACCAGCTCCACCACGGCGATCGCGACCAGCCTGTCGATCCGCGGCCGCCAGGCCCCGGCCACGAACCCGCCCACGAGCTCACCGGCCGACAGGGCGGCCATGAGGAGCGAGAGGGCCGCGCCGTCGCCCGGAAGCTGCTCCTTGGCCAGCCACGGGGCGACCACCATGGTCATCGCGCCTTCGGCGATGTTGAAGGCCATGAAGGCGAGCGTGGTGCCGACGAGGACTCTGTCACGGAAGACCGTCACGCGTTCGGCCTGGGGTGCCGGCTTCGCGTGCGGGCGCAGGGGGCGGCGGATCAGGGCCACGGCCACGGCGAAGCAGGCGTAGGTGGCGGCATCCAGGGCCAGGAGGTTCGCCGGGCCGAGGGTGCTCAGGAGCGGGGCGGCCAGGGTGAAGCCGATGATGCCGGAGAGGGAGTAGCTCACGGATTCGAGCGCGTTGGCGGCGTCGCGTTCTTGCGGGGCGACCAGGTCGGGGATGGCGGCCGGGACCGCCGCCATGGGGACCATCTTCAGCAGGCCGTAGAGGGCGGCGACGAGGAAGGGGAGCCAGGCCGGCACGGTCGCGACCGCCGCCGCGAAGGGGATGGATCCGACGGCGACACCGCGCAGCACGCTGTCGGCGATCAGCGCCGCCCGCTTGTCGAACCGATCGAGCAACGGCCCCGCGACCAGGCCGCCGACCACGACGGGGGCGGTGTAACAGACGGCCAGGAAGCCCAGCTTCGCCGTTCCGCCGGGCTGGGCCAGGACCAGCCAGGACAGGGCCACGAACGTCATGCTGTCGCCCACCACCGAGACGGACGCGCCGAGCCAGAGGCTGCGGAAGTCACGCCTGTTCTTGAGGAGGGACAAATAAGTCGACACGAAGGTTCCTCAGGGGGTGTGGGTGCGTGGCGCGCTCAGGTGCTGCATCGCGTACGAGCGCCAGGGCCGCCAGCGGTGCGCGTCCCCGGCCGTCAGCCCGAGGCGGTGCAGTCCCTCCTGCACGGCCGGGTCAGAGGGGAGGAAGACGTCGGGGTCGCCGAAGGCTCGCATGCGGATCCGTGCCACGGCCTCCACGTCCATGCCCGGCAGGGTCAGGAGCTCGCGTTCGGCCTGGTCGCGATCGGCTTCGGGACCGAGGTGGAGGGTCCCGGCGGCCAACGCGCGGGCCAGGGCGGTGACCGGGGCGGGCGCGTCGGAGCTCGCCAGGGACTCCATGCGAGGGAAGGCATGAGTGACGCCGGCCGCTGGATGGGGGAGTCGGGTGCCGTAGGTGCGGACCAGGCGGGCGAGCCGGGATCGGCCGGTGGGGGTCTCCTCGTTCAGGATCGCGCGGATCGCCATCTCGGCCGCGTCCACCTGGCCGGGCACGCGCCTGCCGGGAGTCCGCGCCACCACGGCGGCGAGGCGCGGGTCGCGGGTCAGGTGGTCGGTGATGTCGCGAGGGTCGGCGTCCAGGTCCAGGAGGTGGCGGCAGCGCCGTACCGCTGCCGCCAGATCCTTCAGGTCCTCCAGGTGGAGCTCGCAGGAGACGTACGTGCGCGCGGGGCGGAGCGTGACGAGGCCGAGGCCGTGCGGGAGGGTCAGCGAGCGGCGGTAGCAGCGGGCGGTGACGTCCTCCAGGCCGGGGATCGCGCGGGTGGCGAGGTAGGAGAACAGGGCCGGCAGGTCCAGGGGCGGGCGGTAGGTGAGGCGTAGCCGTACCGCGCCTGGTGGGCGGCGGGCGGAGGGAGTGCCCCGCAGGGCGGTGGGGGTCGTGCCGTAGACCCTGCGTACGGTGTCGTTGAACTGGCGGATCGAGGAGAAGCCGGCGGTGAAGGCTATCTCGCTCGCGGGCAGGTCCGTGGTCTCCAGGAGCGTTCTGGCGGTGGCCGCGCGCTGGGCCCGGGCCAGGGCCTGCGGGCCCGCGCCCAGGTCGGCGGTGAGCTGGCGGTGCAGCTGGCGCTCGCTGTAGCCGAGCCGGGACGCCAGGCCGGCGACGCCTTCGCGGTCCACGAGGCCGTCGGCGATGAGCCGCATGGCGCGGCCCACCACGTCCGCCCGGACGTTCCACTCGGGGGAGCCGGGGACGGTGTCCGGGCGGCAGCGTTTGCAGGCGCGGAAGCCCGCCTCCAGGGCGGCCGCGGAGGAGGGGTAGAAACGGACGTTCTCGCGCTTGGGAAGGGCGGCCGGACAGCTCGGGCGGCAGAAGACGCCGGTGGTCACGACGGCGACGAAGAACCGGCCGTCGAATCGGCCGTCGCGGCTTCTGAGCACGGAATACGCGTCTTCGTCGGTGAGCACGCGGACCACTCTTCCGGTTCCGCCGCCGCGCCCACTAGTGGAAATCGGACATCAAGCAGCTCAGCCCAGGTCGCGGTCGCGGAGGCGGAGCAGCGCGGTGGCGACGAGCAGCGCGGTCAGCGCGAGGATCACCGTCGCCGGAGCCGCGGTGAACGGCTCGCCCGACACCGTGTTGGGCGTGTAGTGGAACGGCTCCACGCGGCTCCAGCCCCACAGCCCGATCAGCGGTCCGACCAGGTCGCCCACCACGGTGACCGCGCCCCAGACCGTCCACGAGAACGCGACCGACACCCGCGGCAGCACCCCCACGGCGAAGGCGGCGAACGCTCCGACGAGCCAGGCGGCCGGTACGTGTTCCAGCGCCGCAGCCAGGACCCGGCCCACCGCCGGATCCCCCATGACCAGCGAATAGATCAGCCCCGTGACGAACCCGCCGAGGGCCAGCAGCGCCAGGGTGCCGAGCGCGGCCACGGCCAGGTGCGCCGCCGCCCAGCGCAGCCGGCTCACCGCGGTGGACAGCAGGGCCTCGGCGTGGCCGGAGGACTCCTCGTGGTGCAGCCGGAGCGTGGCGAGCACCGGGTAGAGCGCGACCGTGTACGCCAGCAGGAGCACGATGATCCACAGGTACGCGTCCACCGGATCCCCCGACGGACCCCCGTACCGGTGCAGGAAGGCGTCGAGGACCCAGCCGGGCTGGTCCGCGAGGCGGGGCGCGACGCCGCTGAGACCGGCGAAGAGCGCCGCGGCGGCCGTCACGCCCGCGGCCCACTTGGCCAGCAGGCCGCGCTGGAGCCGCCAGGCCAGGCTGAACGGCCCCTTCAGGTACGGTCCCGCGGCCGGCCCAGGACGTACGGGGAGCAGGCCGGCGTCCAGGTCGCGACGGGCGGACAGCGCGTACGCGAGCGCCAGCAGGACCCCCGTCGCCACCAGCGACACGATCAGCGGCCACCACCGGTCGGCCGCGTAGGCCCGCACCAGGTGGCTCCAGCCGAGCGGCGAGCTCCATGTCAGCCAGGTTGAGCCCGAGGCGTCACCGAGGTAGCGCAGCACGTAGGAGACGCCGAGCGCGAGCAGCCCGAGCGTGGTGGCGGTGCGCGCGGTCTGCGCGAGCTGGGAGGCCACCGCGCCGATCGCGGCGAAGACCCACCCCGCCGCCGTGATCGCGGCCCCGTACGCGAGCGACCCGGCCGCCTCCATGCCGATCGCGACGAGGACGCCCGCGGTGAGCGCCCCGGCGGCCAGCGCGGCGACGGTCGCGGTGACGAGGGCCGCGGTGAGCGGCGCGGCCCTGCCGATCACGCCGGACAACATCAGCTCCTGCCGCCCGGACTCCTCCTCCGCCCTGGTGTGCCTGATCACGATGGTCAGGGCCATCCAGGCGGTGAGCAGGAAGAGCAGGCCGCCGCTGCGCCAGGCCGCCATCGCGCCGACCGAGGGTTCGGCGACGGGGCCGCCGAGGCCGAGGAAGATCGGGTTTTCGGAGATCACCCGCGCGTACACGCGCAGCGCCTCCTGGGTGGTGAAGTAGCCGTCGATGTAGGAGACCAGGCCCGCGCCGAGCATGACGACGACGAGGATCCAGACGGCCGAGCGGAGGCGTTCGCGGCGGGCGGCCAGCCCGAGGAGCACGGTCATCGCGCGGCCCCCTGGTAGTGGCGCAGGAACAGGTCCTCCAGGCTCGGCGGGCTGCAGGTCAGGCCGCGTACGCCGATCGCGGACAGCCGGGCGAGCAGCCCGTCGAGCGCGTCGGAGTCGGCCTGGCACGTGAGGCGGCCGTTCTCGACCAGCACGTCGTGCACGCCGGGCAGGTCGTCCAACAGGCCGGGGGAGCCCGCCAGGTCGGCGGTGATCGAGGTGCGGGTGAGGTGGCGCAGGCCGGAAAGGGTGCCCGACTCCACGGCTCGGCCCGCGCGGATGATCGTGACCCGGTCGCACAGGGCCTCGACCTCGGACAGGAGGTGGCTGGACAGCAGGACCGTGCGCCCCGCCCGCTGCTCCTCGACCACGCTGGTACGGAAGGCGGCCTCCATCAGCGGGTCGAGCCCCGAGGTCGGCTCGTCGAGGATCAGCAGCTCGGCCCGGGAGGAGAAGGCGGCGACCAGCGCCACCTTCTGGCGGTTCCCCTTGGAGTAGGCGCGGGTTCTCTTGCGCGGGTCCAGCTCGAACCTGTCCATCAGCTCGGCGCGGCGCCGCTGGTCGAGCCCGCCCCTGGCCCGGCCGAGCAGGTCGATCACCTCGCCTCCGGTGAGCGCGGGCCACAGGGTCACGTCGCCCGGTACGTACGCCAGGCGCCGGTGCAGTTCGGTGGCCTGCCGCCACGGGTCGCCGCCGAGCAGCCTGACCGTGCCGGAGGTGGCCCTGATGAGGCCGAGGAGGATGCGGATGGTCGTGGACTTTCCCGCGCCGTTCGGGCCGAGGAAGCCGTGCACCTCGCCGGCGCGTACGGACAGGTCGAGCCCGTCGAGCGCGCGGGTCGCGCCGTACGACTTCGTCAGTGCGGCGACCGAGATCAAGTCGTCCATGGGGATTTCCTTGTGAGAAGGCATGGCGGGACGGCGGCGTGGCCGCAGAGAGCCCGCCGCGTCCGCTCTGGGTTTTCAGTCGGAGGCCTGGTCGAGCACCTTGGCGAGGCCGGCGATGGCGGTCCTGGCCGACTCGATGCGCCTGGTCTGCGCCTCGTCGGTCCAGCCGAGCCGCAGGCCCTCCGCGGCCAGCTCGTCGAACGCGGTGAACGCGGCGAGCTTCTGCCGGATGACCTTGGACCAGGCGTCGTCCTCGATCTGGTAGTAGACGTTCCGCTCCCCTGGCTTGCGGAACCTGCGGATGAGCTTGATGGACGTCAGAAGGTGCATGTTCGTCGTCAGCGAGGCGCGGCTCGCGCCGATGGCGTCGGCGATGTCGCTCGCGGTCTGCGCCGGCGGGTCGCACGCCATGAGCCAGCCCAGGACGCGGCCGGTGATCGGGGCGAGCCCCCATTCCTCGGAGACGAACGCGGCCACCCGCTCGACCCATTCGAGCACCTGCTCGCGGTCAGGGCCGTCCTGAGTGCTCATGCGGTCATCCTAACGTTCAGCTTTCTAGCCAGTAATTTCAGACTAGACTGAAACAACTGGCAATGGCAAGCCGATGTTTACTGGTTGCATGATTCTGGTTCTGGGTGCCACCGGCAGGACCGGGCGCCTCGTCGTCGCCGGGCTGCGGGACCGGGGCGTGCCGTTACGGGCGGCCTCCCGGTCGGCGTCGGTGCGCTTCGAGTGGGACGACGCGCGTACCTGGGGTTCCGTCGTCGAGGGCGTTTCCGTGATCTACCTGGTGACGCCCGAGGACCCTGTGTTCCCGGCCGGGCTGGTGGCCTCGTTCCTCGCGGTCGCGCGGGCGGCCGGAGTGCGGCGGGTCGTGCTGCTGTCCGGGCTGAGCGCGGGGTACGGGAGCGTGCCGATGGCCTCACGTGAGACGGCCGTGCGCGAGGCCGGGCCGGCATGGACGATTCTGCGACCCGGCGCCTTCCAGCAGAACTTCGCGACCCTGGCCGGGAAAGAGGAGCTGCGGCTGCCGCTGGGGCCGGAGCCGTACACCGCGCCGATCGACGTCGCCGACATCGCCGAAGTCGCGGTGGCCGTGCTCACCGGCGCGGGGCACGAGGGCCGGATCTACCCGCTGGCGGGGCCGCGCGCCCTGTCGTACCCCGAGCTCGTCGCGATCGTCTCGCGGGAGACGGGGCGCACCGTGGTGTACGTCGACGAGCCGGTCGAACGATGGACGGAACGGACGAAGGCCGCGGGCGCCTCGGAGGCGGCCATGAACTGGTCCTTGGAGACCTTCGACGCCATCCGCCGCGGGGAGTACGCCCGGCTCCACGACGGGGTCCAGCGGATCCTCGGGCGCCCGCCCCGGGAGTTCACCGTCCTCAGGCCACCCGCCTGAGTTGCTGCGCCCGGGCGCTTACCGCGCGTGGGTCATCCGCCTGAGCTGTTGGGCCCGCGCGCCCGCGTCGCCCGGCAGGTCCCGCTCGGCGAGCCCGTCCGCGATCCGCTCGCGGAAGTCGACCGGCCGGTGGTCGTCGTACTTGAACTTGGCCCGCACCCCCACCACCTCCAGCCGCAGCCCCCGGATCGCCGAGAGCATCTTCCGGTACGGCCCCGCGTCCGCGGCCAGCTCGCCGTGCCCGCCGTCGGGCTCGTGGTGGGCCAGCTGGCGGCGCAGGATCTCGGCCTTGCCCTCCTTGTCGTCCACGATCCGGGCCTGGCAGGTGAGCTGCACCGAGGCGTAATAGCTGGTCGGCACGCCGGTCTCCGGGGTGTCGGAGCGCCAGCCCGACGGGATGTAGGCGTAGTCGTCGTGCACGGTCACCACCACGGCCGGGTTGGCCTCCAGCGCGGGCCAGATCGGGTTCGGTCTGGCCAGGTGGAGCACGACCGCACTCCCGTCGAACAGGAAATGCGTCGGCACCACGACCGGCGGGCCGCCGTCCACGCCGTTCGCGGCAAGCTGCCCGAAGTCACGCGTACGCAGCCAGGCCCGCCATTCGTCGCCGTCGTGGGCCGCGTCCCAAGGATGAATGAGCATCCCATACCTTTTTGTATTAGTACATAATAAATTTTGTGTCAGAAAAATACCTGATTGCAGGTGGAACTGCCAGCGAGCTTGCGGCCGGGGTCGAGGCCGCCGTGTCGGAGGGGCGGCTTTCACCAGGCGCGATGCTCCCGCCGGTGCGCGAGCTGGCCTCCCGGGCCGGGGTCAGCCCCAACACGGCGGCGGCCGCGTACCGGCTGCTGCGCGAGCGCGGCGTCATCGAGACCGCCGGGCGGCGCGGCACGCGGGTCAGGCCGCGCCCGGCCAGCACGTTCCGGGAGGAGATCCGCATCGAGGTGCCTCCTGGCGCGCGCGACCTGTCCACGGGCAACCCCGACCCGGCCCTGCTGCCGCCCCTGGGGGACGCCCTCGCCGCCGCGGCCCGCGCGCACGAGGAGCGGCCCGCCATGTACGGGACGGGCGACGACGAGGAGCTGATCGCCCTGGCCGGAGAGCGGCTGCGCGCGGACGGCGTACCGGCCGGCCCGCTGGCGATCACCTCGGGCACCCTCGACGCGGTCGAACGGGTGCTGGCCGCTCAGCTGCGCCCCGGCGACGCGGTGGCCCTGGAGGATCCGAGCTGGACGGCCCTGCTCGACCTGGTCGGCGTCATGGGGCTGCGTCCCGTGCCGATGCGGGTGGACGACGAAGGCCCTCTGCCCGACGAGCTCGGCCGGGCCCTGCGGACCGGGGTCCGAGCCGTCGTGATCACGGCCCGCGCCCAGAACCCGTTCGGCGCCGCCGTCTCCGCCGAACGTGCCGGGGCCCTGCGGGAGGTGCTGGCGGCGTACCCGGGGGTGCTGCTCATCGAGGACGACCACGGGGCCGGCTTCGTGGACCTTCCCCTGCACCCGCTGGCGGGGGTCACGCAGCGCTGGATCCTCACGCGTTCGACGGCCAAGGCCTTCGGCCCCGATCTACGCGTCGCCCTGACCACCGGCGACCCGGTCACGCTCGGCCGGCTGCGCGGCCGCCAGCGCCTGGCCGCGGGCTGGGTCAGCCACCTGCTGCAACGCGCCGTCGCGTACCTCTGGCGTACGGACGCGGTGGACACGGCGGCGGTGGCGGCCTCGTACGCGCGGCGCAGGGACGGCCTGGTGACGGCACTGGCCGGGCGCGACATCCCGGCGCACGGGCGCACCGGGCTCAACGTGTGGGTCCCCGTCCCGGACGAGGCCACCGCGATCACCCGCCTGCTCGCCCATGGCTGGGCCGTCGCGCCCGGCGCCCGCAACCGCATCGCCACGCCGCCCGCCATCCGCCTCACCGTCTCGACCCTGGCTGTCGACGAGGTGGGCCGGCTCGCGGACGACGTCACCGCCGCCCTGCGCCCGTCCTCAAGCGGCCGGTACGGCTAGGCCCGGGACGGATACCGGGCTCCTCCACGCAGCGGCGGAAGACATCGGGCACCGAGTCGAGCACACCCGGCCACGGCCCGTCGTTCCCGTAAGGGCTCGGGGAGAAGCCGGGCGACGTCATGTGCATTCATGCGCCCCATCCAACCGGCCAAAGAGGCCCTTAAATAAGAGGTGGCCAAATCTATAATTTTGGGCGTACATAAACTAGGCTCACCATCGGATTGGCCGAAGTGGGCTGCGGTTTTGATAAGTACTTGACGGCAAGTTGAAGAGCCGCAAAATTTCATCTCCGTAGAGATTGATGAAGAGAACTTTCAGGGATATCTTCATGATCGACCGCCCTCCCCCCACGGGCGGTGAGGTGTCGAAATGCTGCCATGTCGCATATCGACACCATTGGAACTGGGTGCCCAACCGTATCCCCCCACAGCACCTGTTCAGAGAGGTGAGCATGCCCACAATCGGCAGGCCGACCTGGCCGAAAGCCCTCAAACCCGCGATCACCGTCCTGTTGGTCACCGTCGCGGCAGCGCTGATTCCCCAGGCCGCCTCAGCACAGGACGCCAGCGTCCTGGCTGTGTCTCACAAGAGCCCGTTCAACTGCGGAAAGACCTTCTACGCCAACAACTGGACCGGGACCCCCGCCCACAACCCGTCCGGTTCTATCGACTGGCAGGACTACGGGGGCGACGACATCAACGGCGAGACCGTGCGTGCCACCGCCGCGGGCACCGCGACCTTCAGCGACGCGGGAAGCACCAGCTACGGCAAGTGGATAGAGATCCGGCACAGCGACGGCACCAGGACCCGCTACGCCCACCTGGCGACCATGGTGAGGTCGGCCGGCAGCACGTTGACCGTCAGCCAGGGCACCGTGATCGGGACCGTCGGCTCGACGGGCGGCTCGAACGCGCCGCACCTGCACTACGAACAGCGGACCTCCACCGGTGCGATGGACACCAGCCCGACCGTGGACGGCGTGACCGTGTCCCTGGGCCAGAAGAAGGCCATCACGAGCACCAACGGCTGCGGCAGCAGCAACCCCTACACCCCCGAGGAGGTCTGCGGCAGCGGTTACTCGGTCATCGACTCGGCCGCTCTCACGGGTGGCCGCACGTACCTGCTCTACAACTCGGGTAACGGCTACAACTGCGTCGTGACGCTGAAGTCGACGAACCTCGGCTCGGCGTCGGCGGTGTCGGCCTTCCTGGAGCCGCAGAACGAAAGCAGGACGACCGACTCGGGCAGCTACGACTACTACGCGGGTCCCGTCAGGCGCGACGCGGCCGGGCAGTGCGTCAAGTGGGGCGGCTCGGTCGGCAGCAGCTCCTACACCAGTGGCTTCGAACACTGCGATTAAGAGCGTGACGTCAATGGCCACTCCCCGGACGCGGGGGGTGGCCATTGCGCTATTTACGGCGGTACAGCAACACCATGGCCAGCCATATCAGCGTGGGCAGGAGGACCAGCATCACGCCGATGCCCAAGGTGAAGAGGTATACGACGTCGGCGTCCGGTGACGAGATGTAAGCGTCATCGTTGTCCACCCGATGACGATATCGGCAGGTGAGCAGCCGCAGCCAAGCGAGCGGGGAGAGTCAGGCAAGACGACGCCCAACCGGTTCCAACTCCTGTCCAAGATGGCTACAAGTCCCCACGCCTATACCTGATGTCGATCAGCCGATGGCCCCGGGCCCGCGCTGATCATCCAGTGGATAGGGGAGCAACGTGGGGGAAGACCAGACCGGCGTGGATCGGCACGTCCTGGAGGACGTCGCCAAAGCGGCCTTGGGCCGGGCAGCGACCGGTGAGCAGGAGGACGCCTGGGAGATCCGCACCCGCAGGCCGTGGACGTATGTGACTCCGGCGGGCGCGGCGAACCGGGCGCAGGGCTGGAAGCTGCACGTCTCGGCGACGCCGCTGTCGGCGCCGGTGGTGCTGGCGCGCGCGGTGGAGGTGCTGGCGCGGCACCGCTGCTCGTTCAAGTTCGCCGCGACGCTGGCCGAGCTGTCCGGCCTGGTGGCCAGGGAGCAGGACCGCGGGTCGGTGGGCAAGTTCATCACCGTCTACCCGCCCGACGACCGGGCGGCGACCGTGATCGCCGAGGAACTGCACGCCGCCACCTTGGGCCTGCCCGGGCCGCCCATCCTGTCCGACCGCGCGTACAAGCCGGGCAGCCTGGTCCACTACCGCTACGGGGTGTTCTCCGCGCCCTCCGTGCTGGACAACGACGGCTCCTATGCCTCGCAGCTGACCGCCCCCGACGGCACCCAGGTGACCGACAAGCGCAACGCCTGGTACTCGCCGCCCCCGTGGGCGCCCTGCCCGTTCGAGTCGGGCAAGGCTCCGGTACGGGTGGCCGCGCCGCAGGCGGTGCTGCTGGCCGACCGGTTCGTGGTGCGCCAGGCCGTACGGCACAACGCCAAGGGCGGGGTCTTCCTGGCCGAGGACCGCGACACCGGCGGGAACGTGATCGTCAAGCAGGCCCGGCCGCACGTCGGCGCCAGGATGAACGGACATGACGAGCGCGACGCGCTGCGCCACGAATGGCGGATGCTCGACCTGTTCGGGCCGCTCGGCGTCACGGCGCGCAAGGTGACGCTGTTCGACAAGGACGACAACCTGTTCCTGGTCCAGGAGCGCATCGAGGGGACCGTGCTCACCGTCTGGGCCGGCGAGCGCGGAGCCGAGGGCCCGGACCCGCGCCGGCGCGAAACGGTGCTGGGCCTCGTGGGGCGCCTGGCCGAGCTGGTGACGACGGTCCACGAGCGCGGCTACATCGTGCGTGACCTGACCCCGAACAACATCATCGTCACCGAGGACGGCGACTGCCGGCTGATCGACCTGGAGACCGCGGCGAGGCCCGGCACCCTGGTCGGGCGCACCCACACCCCCGGCTACGCGCCGCCGGAGCAGGAGAACTCCCCCGCCCTCGGGCCCTGCCCCGGCAGCGAGGTGGACCTGTACGCGCTGGGCGCGACGGTGTTCTACCTGGTGACCTCGTGCCAGCCGATGCTGGTCAAGGATCAGGACGAGCACGCCAGACCGTGGGACTCCCGGGTGCGCACGCTGGTCGACGTGGCCGTCGCCGGCGATCCCGCGGCCACCGAGCTGGCTCCCATGATCTTGGGGTTGATGGCGGAGGATCCCGCCCGGCGGTGGGACCTGGCCAGGGTCCGTACGTTCCTGGACGGCCTGACCACCGGCCCAGAGGCGGGGAACAGTTACCGGCTCGCCACGGCCGACCAGGACCGGCTGCTGCACGACGGGCTGGCGTACACCCTGCGCACCATGGGCGGGGACACGCGGCTGTGGCCCAGCACCGGGTACGGCGCCACCGCCGACCCCTGCGGCGTGCAGTACGGCGCGGCCGGCGTGCTCCAGCTGATGGCCTCCGTGCTGAGGACCTCCCCCCAGGAATCCCTCGCGACCGCCCTGCGCGACGGCGCGAACTGGATGATCCACCGCCTCGCGGGCGAACACCGCCCCTCGCCGGGGCTGTACTTCGGCCGAGCCGGCATGGCCTGGGCCCTGTACGAGGCGGGTGCGGCGCTCGACGACCACGACATCCGCTCGGCGGGCCTGGACCTCGCCCTCGACCTGCCCGTCAGCTGGCCGAACCCCGACATCTGCCACGGCCTGGCCGGCACCGGGACGGCGCTGCTGCACCTGTGGAACGCCACCGGCGACCCGAGATTCCGCGACCGGGCGAGCGACTGCGCCGACGAGCTCCTCAAGGTCGCGCAGCGCACCCCCGACACGGTGCTGTGGCCCATCCCCAGGGACTTCGACTCCGCGCTGGCGGGCGTCGTGCACTACGGCTTCGCCCACGGCGTCGCCGGGATCGGCGCGTACCTGCTGGCCGCCGGCGTCGCGCTCGGGCGCGAGGACTGCCTGGAGACCGCCGTCGCCGCGGGCCGTACCCTGCTGGACGCGGTCGACTACCACGGTGAGGCGGCCTGGTGGGGGGAGGGCCCGCACGGCGGGGCGAAGATGCCCCACTGGTGCAACGGATCCTCGGGGATCGGAACGTTCCTGGTGCGCCTGCACACGGTCACCGGCGACTGGGACGCGCTGGAGGTGGCCAGGGCCGCCGCCAGGTCGGTGCACGGCCACCGGCTGCGCTCCGGCACCGCGGCCTGCCACGGCCTGGCCGGAGACGGGCAGTTCCTACTGGACCTGGCGGAGCTGGCCGACGATCCGATCTACCACGAGCAGGCCGAGGAACTGGCCGCCGTGCTGTGGACGCGCGCCACCGTGCGCGACGGGCTGCTCGTGGTGCCCGACGAGAACGCCCTTGAGGTGACGTTCGGCTGGAACACCGGGCTGGCCGGCGTGCTCGCCTTCCTGTGGCGGCTGCGCCACGGCGGTCCCCGCCCGTGGATGGTCTCCGATGAGGTGGCCGCGCGATGAGCACCGTCACCACCCTGCCCACGGAACTCAGGCGGATCAGCTTCCGGTTCTCCGGCAACGGGCGCCATGCCACCTGCCTGGCCGCGTACGGCCGTGACAAGCTCATGCCGGAGCTGTGGGACCTCACCGGTCCCGCGCCGCGGCCCCGCCTGTTACCCACCCGCGAAGGCGAGACCTCCTGGACGCTTCCGCTCCCGACCGGGGACGGCGACGTGCTGCTGTGCCGCCACGGCAAGGGGTCGGCGCGACTGCTGCTCGCCGTCCCCGGCCCGGACGGCGCGCCGGCCGAAGAGTACGAGCTGCTCACCCCTCGCAGCGGAGGGGTCAGGCTCGTCGCCGGTGTCGCGCCGGGCACCGCCGCCCTGCTGTTCGAGAGCGGCGCGGACGGACGCACCACGGTGTGGCGCGTGTCTGGGCGCGCCGAGGCTCCCGAGCAGGTCGCCAGGCTGACCGGTGCGGTCGGCGGGGGAGTCTGGCTCGACGAGGACGGCCGGCGGCTCGCGCTGGCCCGCCCTGAGCCGGGCACCGGTGGCACGCTCGTCCTCGACCTCGCCACCGGTCTTCTGACGGCACTCGACGGGCTGGCGGACGGCGAGCACCTGCTCATGGCCGCGCCGCGCACCGGCGTGCTGCTCACCGCGGCACAGCGCGATGGAGCGTTCCGGCTCGGCGTCCGGCACCGCGACGACCCGGCGCCGACGGCGTTCCCCGAGCGGCTGAACCGCGTCGAGGGCACCGTCGCACCGCTGACCCTGGACCCCGAGGGGCGGCACCTGGCCCTGTCGGTCGTCCGCCGCAGCCGCTCCGACCTGCTGCTGCACGACCTCGTGGCGGACACCGCCGTCGAGGCCGAGCTGCCGGCCGGGACGTTGCAGCCGCTGGCGCGCTGGACCACCGGCGGGCTGCACCTGCTCCACAGCACGCCGGACCGCCCGCTCGGCGTGGTCACCCTGACCGATCCGCTCCGGCCCCGGGCGCGGGCCGCCACCGAGGAGCACGCGGGCGGCTGGGCACCGGCCCGTACGGTGGACCACCAGGGCCCGGCCGGGCCGATCGAGGCCATCGTGTACGGCGACCCGTCGACGAGTGAGCAGGTCGTCCTGGCGCTGCACGGCGGCCCGGAAGCCGCCTGGCCCTTCGGGTTCGACCCGCTGTTCCAGCGGATGGCCGCGGCGGGCATGGCGGTGGTCGCGCCCAACCAGCGGGGGAGCACCGGCTACGGCGCCGCGCACCGCGACGCCATCCACGGCGCGTGGGGCGGCCCCGACCTGGCGGACATCCTGCAGCTCGGGCGCACGCTGGCCGACGCGCGCGGCCCGGGCCGGCACCGGCCCATGCTGTACGGCATCAGCTACGGCGCCTACCTGGCCCTCCTGGCCGCCGCCGCGGAGCCGGACCTGTGGACCAGGGCCGCGGTCATCGCGCCGTTCCTGTCCGGGCGGGAGCTGTACCAGGACGGGGCGCAGCGCGTACGCACGCTGCTCGATCGGCTCGGCGGCTGCGCGGAGGCGGACGACGAGCTCGGCCCGCGTGACCTGGCCCGGCTGGCGGACCGGATGCGCCTGCCGATCATGATCATCCACGGCCTGCAGGACTCGATCATCCCGGTCGCTCACTCCCGGCGGCTGCACGGCCGGCTGCTGGCGGCCGGTCACCCGGTGCCACCGGTCTACCTGGAGGTCCCCGTGGCCGACCACGACCCGCTGGCCTCCGGCGACGGACACCTGGTCACCGGCCTGCTCATCGACTTCCTGAGCGGCAGGCCCGTCACCGCCTAGCGGGTGCTCACAGACTCCGGCCCGTCCACGCGGGCCGGTACTCCACGCCGTCTCGAAACGAGCGGCAACTACCCAAGAAAGGAGAACGCGATGGAAATCGACATCAAGGCCCTGGACATGCTGCCGGCCGCCGAGGAGGCCGCGCTGTGGCCCTGTCTCATCACCTGCGAGGTCAAGACCTGCAAGGACAGTTGCTGGGTCACCATCTGACGAAAAATCCCCATTACTGAAGGAGAGAACACCATGGAAATCGACATCAAGGCTCTCGACATGCTGCCGGCCGCCGAGGAGACCTCGCTGTGGCCCTGCGTCATCACGTGCTTCATCTCGTGCAAGAACGACAGCTGCTGGATCACCGTCTGATGGAAATCGACATCAAGGCCCTGGACATGCTCCCGGCCGCAGAAGAGTCCTGGCTGTACCCCTGCACGCTGAGCTGCTTCGGCGTGACGTGCGAGGGCGATGAGACCTGTTTCATCACCCTCAGCCTGTCCTAGTGAAATCCCCGGGTCACCGCCGCCGGCGGTGGCCCGCCGGGTCCGTCAAAAGGTCCGTCAAAAGGTCCGTCGAGAGGGCCATCGAGAGAGGAGAGGATGGATGCCGGATCCCGTGGCAGGCACCGCCGGGGAGCGGGTGACGCACGAGCACGGCGACCGCCTGCTCGCCTCTCTCGCACGGCGCGCCTGGCGGCCGCTGGCGGTGGTCACCGCCGCGACCGCCGCCGCCTCGGCCGCGACACTGGCCATGCCCGCCCTGCTGGCCGCCGCGGTGGACAGGGTGCTCGCGGGCGAGGACGTGCTCGCCGCGGCGGCGCGGCTGGCCCTGGTCCTGGCCGTCATGACGCTCGCCGACCTGGTGTGCCACGTCGCGGGCGCCGCGGCCAACGCCTCGGCGACCTCCACGCTGCGCCTGCGGTTCACCGGCCACATCCTGCGCCTCGGCGTCGGGGAGGCCCGCCGGTTCCCGACCGGGGAGCTGGCCAACCGGCTCGTAAGTAACACCGCCGGAGCCGGACAGGTCCCGCTGGCCCTGCTGGACACCGCCGCCGGGCTCGTCACCGCGGCGGGCGGCATCACCGCGCTCTTCCTCATCGACTGGCGCACCGGGCTCGCCTTCGTGGCCGGCCTGCCCGTCGCGCTCGTGATCATCCTCATGTTCGTCTCCCGGATGTCCGGGTTGTACGACCGCTACCAGGAGACGCAGGGCCGGCTGGCGGCGCGGCTCACCGACACCCTGGCGGGCATCCGTACCGTGCGGGCCTCCGGCACCGCCGACCGCGAGATCGCCCGCGTGCTCACCCCGCTGCCCGAACTGTCCGAGACCGGGCACGCCCTGTGGCGGGCCCAGGCCCGCGGCGGGTGGCGGATCGGCCTGGTGCTGCCGCTCATGGAGGTGGCGGTCCTTGCCGTGGCGGGCCTCGGCGTCGTGGCCGGCCGCCTCGAACCCGGGCAGCTGCTGGCCGTGGCCGGGTACGCCACGCTGGGCCTGTCGTTCATCGAACACGTCGACGCGGTGATGAGCGTGGCGCAGGCTCGCTCGGCGGCGCGGCGGGTCTCGCAGGTGCTCGCTCTGCCCACCCAGGCCCTCGGTACGCGCCCCGCCCCCGAAGGCCCCGGCACGTTGTCGTTCCGCGGCGTCACTGTCACGCGGGACGGCGCCCGGCTGCTCGACGGGCTCGACCTGGAGCTTCCCGCAGGATCCCTGACCGCCGTCGTCGGGCCGTCCGGCGCGGGCAAGACGACGCTGGCCATGGTGGCGGGCAGGCTGCTGGACCCCGACCGCGGGCAGGTGCTGCTCGACGGCCGGCCCCTGGCCGAGCTCGCCCCCGACGCGCTGCGCGACGTCGTCGCCTACGCCTTCGAACGCCCCGCGCTCCTCGGCGGAGACCTCGCCTCGGCCATCGCCTACGGGCGGCCCGGGACCAGCCTTGCCGCCGTGCAGGAGGCCGCCGCCTCCGCCCGCGTCGACGACGTCATCCGCCGGCTCCCCCAGGGGTACGACACCCCGGCCGCGGGCGCGCCGCTGTCCGGCGGCGAGCTCCAGCGCCTCGGCCTGGCTCGCGCGCTCGTACGGCGCGCCCGGCTGACGGTGCTCGACGACGCCACCTCCAGCCTCGACACCGCGACCGAGGCCCAGGTGACCCGCACCCTCGTGGACGGGATGCGCGGACGCACCCGCCTGGTCGTCGCGCACCGGGCGACGACCGCCGCCCACGCCGACCTGGTCGTCTGGCTCGAGAACGGCCGGATCAGCGCTCAGGGCACACACCGGGAGCTCTGGAACGACCCGTCCTACCGCGCCCTGTTCGCCGCCGAGGAAGCCAGTGGGAAGGAGGAGGCGTGTCCGGTGCTTCGCTGATCCCGATCCTGGGGTCGCGCACGCTCAGCGCGCCGCGCCTGCTGCTGGCCCTGCTCCGGCCGCGCAAGCGCCCGCTGGCGGTCGCCCTGGCCCTGTCCGCCGTCGAATCGGCTCCGACGCTGCTGTCCGGGCTGCTCATCGCCGCCGCGATCGACCGCGGGTTCCTGGCAGGGCGGCCGGGGACCGGGCTCGCCCTGCTCGGGCTGCTGGCCGCCGTCATGTCGCTCAAGGCGGTGGCCACCCGGTTGACGCTCCCCGTCCTGGCCAAGGTCGTCGAACCGCTGCGCGACGACCTCGTACGGGCCGTCGTCACCGCCACGGTGACCCGCTCGGCCGGCGGCGCCGAACCACCCGACACCGCCGCCGTCAACCGGCTCACCGCGCAGGTGGAAACGGTGCGGAACCTGGTGTCCGCCCTGCTGCGCAGCAGCCGCCAGCTCGGCATGTCGTTGATCGCCGCGCTGGTGGGGCTGCTGGCCCTCTCTCCGCCGGCGGCCGCCATCGCCGTGGGACCGGTGGTGCTGGCCCTGGCGGTGTTCGCCTGGCTGCTGCGTACGCTGGCGAGCCGGCAACGCGCGCTGATCCTGGCCGACGAGCGGCTCACGGCCGAGGCCACCCCGATCCTGTCCGGACTGCGGGACGTCGCCGCCTGCGGAGCCCACGACCAGGCCCGCGCGACGGTGGACGCCGCGGTCTCCGCGCAGGTGGCGGCCACCATGTCCATGGCCTGGGCGGGCACCGGCCGGCGGCTGGTCGTCACGCTCGGCGTCCACGTCCCGCTGCTCGTGCTGCTGATCGCCGCCCGTCCGCTGGTCGACGGCGGCCACCTGAGCGCGGGAGAGGTCATCGGCGCGGTCACCTACCTGGCCACCGGGCTCGACCCGGCGTTGCGCATGCTCATCAGCACGGTCGGCGGATGGGGAGTGGCCCTCGCCGTCACGCTGCGCAGGATCGCCGAGTCCGTCACCGTACCGGCGACCTCCCCGCGGACCGGGACCGGGCCCGGCCCGCTCGGGCACCGGCTCGACGCCGAACGGCTGACCTTCGGCTACGCGCCCGGGGCGACACCGGTCGTACGCGACCTCGACCTCACGATCCCCGAAGGGGAGCACCTGGCCGTGGTCGGCCCGAGCGGCGCCGGCAAGTCCACCCTGTCGATGCTGCTGACCGGGCTCCTGCCACCGACCGGCGGCCGGATCCTGCTCGGCGGACTCCCGCTCGACGAGACTCCGGAACACCGCCTGCGCACGATGATCGCCCTCGTGCCCCAGGAGGCGTACGTCTTCGCCGGAACCGTCCGCGAGAACCTGGCCTACCTCGGCGCGGACACCGACGCGCGGCTGCGGGCGGCGGCCGCCGCCGTGGGAGCCCTGCCGCTGGTCGAACGGCTCGGCGGGCTCGACGCCGTCATCGAGGAGCCCTCCTCGCTCTCCGCCGGAGAGAAGCAGCTCATCGCCCTGGCCCGCGTGCACGCCTCGCCAGCGCGGACCGTCGTCCTGGACGAGGCCACCTGCCACCTCGACCCGGCCGCCGAGCAGCGCGCCGAGGAGGCGTTCGCCGGACGCGACGGCACGCTCGTCGTCATCGCGCATCGCATCAGCTCCGCCATGAGAGCGCGGCGCGTCCTGCTGATGGACGGCGGCACCACGACCGCCGGAACGCATCAGGAACTGCTCACCCGATCCCCCCTGTACGCCGACCTGGTCGGCCACTGGCGCACGAACGAGAAAAGGACCATGCCATGACCACCCCGAACGGGCCCAGCGACATCGTCTGGGACGTCACCTACGCCTGCCCGCTGCGATGCGTGCACTGCTACTCCGAGTCCGGCAGGCGGCCGGCCCGGCAGCTGAACCACGACGAGATGCTCAAGGTCGCCGACGCGATCGTCTCCTTCGGCCCGCGGGCGGTGGAGTTCGCCGGCGGTGAGCCGCTGCTGGTCAGAGGCATCACCGAGGTCGCCGGGCGGATCCGCGAAGCGGGGGTGGGCGTCAACGTCTACACCGGCGGATGGACGCTCGACCGCCGCTCGGCCGAGGAGGTGACCCGGGTCTTCTCCCGGATCACCGTGAGCGTCGACGGGGCCGACGCCGAGGTGCACGATCGGATCCGCGGGCGGGCCGGTTCGTTCGGGCGGGCGATGAACGCGCTGGCCCTGCTGAACGACCTCTCAAGTGAGCGGGTGGCGAACGGCCTCGACCCGGTCGAGTTCGGGGTCGACTACGCGGTTCTGCGGTCCAACCTCCACCAGCTGGAGAAGTTCTGCCGCACGGTCGCCCCTCGCTTCCCGTACCTGCGCTTCCTCACCTTCGCCGCCGCGGTGCCGTCCGGGCTCGCGAGCCGGCAGGGGTTCGCCGATCACGAGCTGCTGAGCTTCGACCAGCTGCGCACGCTGGTGAGCGGCGAGCACGTCGAACGCCTGCGCTCCCTCGCACCCCGCGAGGTGCAGGTGGCGACGTCGGACAACATGGTCCTGATGATGCATCCGAACGCCCTGCGCCGCTACGGTTTCCCGCTGCTGCAGGTGGAGCCGGACGGCGAGGTGCGCGCGATGCCGATCTACGAGGGCATCGTCGGCAGCCTCCTCACCGAGGACGCCGGCACGCTGTGGCAGCGCGCGGTGGAAAGGTGGAGCGACCCCGTGGTGGTGGAGGCCCTGTCGGCGGTTCGGTCGATGGACGACTGGGCCGAGGCGACCCGGCGCATCGACTACCACTTCGGCACCGACGAGGTCCGCCGCCGCATCGACCGCCGCCCGTCGCTGGTCCCGGCACCGGCCGGGAGGTGACGGGCGTCAGGCCACGGGGTGCGGTGCGGTGCGGGACCGGGCGGCCAGCAGGTGGTCGATGAGCGCGAGCAGCACGTCGCGGGCCGCCGTCCGGTCGCGGGCGTCGCAGAGCACCAGCGGCACCTGCGGGTCGAGGTCGAGCGCCTTGCGAATCTCCTCGTGCGTCCGGTCCTTGACGCCGTGGAAGCAGTTGACGCCGACGACGAAGGGGATGCCGCGGCTCTCGAAGAAGTCGATCGACGCGAAGCTCACGTCCAGCCGCCGGGTGTCGACCAGGACGACCGCGCCCATCGCCCCGTGCACCAGGTCGTTCCACATGAACCAGAAGCGTTCCTGCCCGGGGGTGCCGAACAGGTAGAGCACCAGCTCGCGGTTGATGGTGATGCGCCCGAAGTCCAGCGCGACGGTGGTGGTGGACTTGCCGCTCACGCCGTCCAGATCGTCGATGCCGACGCTGGCGTGGGTGAGGTATTCCTCCGTACGCAGTGGGGCGACCTCGCTCACCGCGCCGACCATGGTCGTCTTCCCGACGCCGAACCCGCCGGCGATCAGGATCTTCACCGCCAGGGGAGCGTCGTCCCCTTGGTCAGAGCTTGCGTAAGCCATCCCTCACCGCCTCAAGAATTGTCACATCGGGAAGACCGCCGCCCGCCTGGGCGAAGGCCAGCGGTGGCCGGGCCCGCATCTGACCGTTCTCGATCAGATCGCCAATGAGGATCTTGGTCACTGACACCGGGAGGTTCAGCGCCGAGGCGACTTCGGCCACCGCCAGCGGCCGCTCGCACAAGGCGAAGATGGTGCGGTGCTCCGGCTGCATTCGCCGCAGCCCGCGTCCGGTCTGCGAAGAGACGCCGGAGAGCGAGGTCACCAGCGTGATCAGCGTGAGGTCGTCCCGTTCTGGGGCGGTCCGTCCGCCGGTGATCGTGTAGGGGCGGACAAGGGGCTCGTCGGCGTCATCGTCGTCGAACCCCTCAGTCCAGTGCTTCATCCGCGTCTCCCCGCGTCATCGGCCTGCGGGGTACGCGCGTCCGTGCCCAGCTTCTGGCCGACCTGCTGGACGAGGGTGTGCATCGCGACGCTCATCAGCTCGGCGTCCACCTCCTGGGAGGCGACCACGGCCAGATGGGTGCCGCGGCCGGCGGTCGTGATGAACAGCCACAGCTCGGCCATCTCGATGATGACCTGCTGCACGGGTCCGCCGCTGAAGAGCTGCCCCACGCCGCGAGCCAGGCTCTGCTGGCCGGTGGCGATCGCGGCGAGGCGTTCGGCGTCCGAGCGCTCGATGGTCCGGGACCGGCTGATCACGAGGCCGTCGTCGGACAGCACGATGGCGTGCCGGGTGCCCGCGACCTGATCGACCAGACCGTCCAGGAGCCAGTCCAGGTCTGCGTTGGTGGCGGTGGTTCGCTGCGTCATCATCGATCTTCCGTCGTGGGTGAGCCGGGCTCGGGGGATCCGTCCGGCCGGGGCTGGAAGGCGTCATCACCGGTCCGGCGCCTGCGAGACTGCCTCTGGAACGCGCCGATTGTCGCACTGGATCGGCCGGGCTGCTCGCGTGGGGCCCAGGCCTCCTGCTCGGTCTGTTCGTCCCCGTTCGCCGGGACCTTGAGCTCGGTGACCAGGCTGGCCTGGCGCACCCGCTGGGGCAGTGGCCGGCGGGCGGACGGCGGGAGGGCGTCGTCCGGGATTCCGGTGGGCGCTGTCACGTACGCCATCGCGCGTCCCCTGGAGCGGGTCGGCAACTGCCCGTCCGCCGGTTCCTCCTGCGGGCGAGGCTCCGGACGGGCCGCCTCCGGCGCCGGGGCCGGGGCCGGGGCGGCCTCCTCGGGCACCGCACGCGGACGGTCCACCACCAGCGCTTCCGGGAGCAGCACGATGACCCGGGTGCCGCCGAAGGCCGACGACCGCAGCTCCACCTGGAGGCCCAGGCTCGCGGCGAGCCGGGCGACCACGTACAGGCCGAGCCGGACGTCGTCGGCGTGGGTCATCACGTCGAGCTGCGGCGGCGACTTCATCAGGGCGTTGGCGGTGGCGTACTGCTCGGCCTCCATGCCCAGGCCGCGGTCCTCGATCTCCACGGCGACGCCCCGGCTGACCGGTGCGGCCCGCACCTCGACGGGGGTCATAGGCTTGGAGAAGGTGGTGGCGTTCTCCATGAGCTCCGCCAGGACGTGGACGAGCGGTCCCACCGCGCGCTCGCTCACCCAGGACTCGCCCTCGACGTCGATCGAGATCCGCCGGTAGTCCTGGACCTCGCCCTGCGCGGCGCGCAGCACGTCGAGCAGGTGCACCGGCTTGCGCCAGCGGCGCTGCGGCTGCCCGCCGCCGAGGATCACCAGGTTCTCCTCGTAGCGGCGCAGCCGGGCCGTGAGGTGGTCCAGGTCGAACAGGCCCTCCAGCACCTCGGGGTCCTCGTGCTTGCGTTCCAGCTCGTCGAGCTTCTTCAGCTGCAGGCCGATGAGGATCTGGGTACGGCGGGCGATGCGCTGGAGCATGCGCTGGAAGCCGCGGTGCTGTTCGGCCTGCCGCACGGCGGTGAAGACCGCGCTGCGGCTGGCCAGGTTGAGGGCCTGCCCCAGCTCGCCGAGCTCGTCGGGGGTGGGCTTGAGCATGTGGACTTCCGCGTCCACGTCGACGTCCTCGCCGCGCTCCAGCCGGGCGACCACCTTGGGCAGCCGCTTCTGGAGCTCCTGGGCGTCCTCGCGCAGGTGGAGGATGCGCCGGCGAAGAATGGAGGTGAGACGCCAGCTGGTGAAGATCACCAGGCCCAGGGCGAGCAGGCCCACGCTGGTGACGCTGATGAAGATGACGAAGAGCATGCCGGCGTGGTCGTAGCCGATCTTGCTGACGTCGGCGAGCCGGAGCCGCAGGAGCTGCGTCGCCTGCTCGGTGACCGTGTCCACCGAGGAGCGCCACTCGGTGCTGTCCCCGCGCAGGGTCACCTGGTTGCCGCCCGAGGGGGTCAGCCGCTCCTCCAGCGCGGTCATGGCCGTCCACGCCTTGCCGGTCATCAGCGTCTCGTACCGCTTCTCGTCGCCGATGAGGCTCGGGATCACCTGGGAGCGCATGAGGTGCTTCCTGGTGCCGGCGGCGTCGGTGACGAGGCCGTACTCGTCCCTCGTCAGGTGCCCCGACTTCCAGCCGCGGGCCAGGACGGCGTCCTCGCGGCCGATCAGGTTGACGACCCAGAACAGGTCGACCAGGGTCTGCGCGCTGCTGTTCACCTCGCCCTCGTCGGTGTGGCTGAGGACGGTCAGCACGCGCAGGTCCGACTCGATGACCCCGCTGTAGTAGTCGAACGCCTTCTGCGGGCTGGCCCAACCGGCGTCCACCGCCCGGCGCTGCTCGTCGAGGAGGTTGAGACTGCGGTCGGTACGGGAGATGGCGTCGCCGAGCCCCTCCGGCCCCTTGGCGATGTCCAGGGCCGTCAGGGGACGGAAGGCGCTCACGGCCTGGTCGGTCACCGCGCGCTGCTTGGCGAGCTTGCCCGCCGCGGCGCCACCGGGGTCGGCCTGCGCCTCCGCGGTGAGCAGCCGTTCCTTGTCGAGGCTGAAGAACAGGTCGGACGCGGGTGCGCCGACGGTCTTGGTGGCCAGATCCATCTGGGCCTTCTCGGCCCGCCACTGGGAGGACAGCTGGAACATGCCCGAAGCCAGCAGCGGGGTGAAGGTCAGGCTCGGCACGAACACGATGATGAGCAGCACCGTACGCAGGGGCAGCCGGCGGGCACCGGCCAGCCGCCGCGGCTGGGACGGCGCGCTCCCGTCGCCCACGGTCTCCGTCCGCCGTCGCCCGGCCCTGCCCCATCCAGCCACGTGGAGGACACTCTCCTCACCAATCGGTGACAATCACCCAACTAGGCGATTGGTGCCTGATAGTAGCCATACGGCAGTTGAGTCGAAAGCCCCGCTTTCCCGGGCTTTGCCGCCCCCGGCGTGGGCCGGGGGCGGCGGCGGGTTCACCTGTAGCCGGCGGCGACGATGTTGGCCTGCACCGCGTTCTCCGTGGCGTCCGTCGGATAGCCGGAGGTCATCACGCCCTCGTAGAAGGTGCCGGCGGAGCCGTTGCTGTTGTCTCCGCCGATGCCGAGGATGATGGCCCCTTCCTTCTTCATCGGGTTGTAGCCCGCGACGTTGGGACGTGCCCCGTTGTAGTAGGTGGACAGGTTGCCCGACTGCGCGTTGCCGGCCCGGATCGACCAGTGGTTCGGCTCGCCCTTGACGATGGCGGTCAGGTAGCGGTGGTTGACGGTCGGGTCGTTGGCGTTGTAGCCCGGGTTCACCCC
>NZ_JBIUCF010000090.1:0-32331 GCF_044593615.1 Nonomuraea sp. NPDC051941 | reverse complement strand
CTGCTTCAGCGGCATTCGAAGTCATCGACGCCCAGAGCCAGGGGTTCTTCGAAGGCCACTTCACATCGATCTTCGAGCGCGCCTCGCAGGGCCGCATACTCGAGGTATCACCTCACGGCCCGAATCCGCACTTCAACGCCGCTTTGGTGAACGATCTCCGCAAGGCGATCGGCCGTCCGTAGGGACCTGAGCACCGTCCGGGCGGGTGGCCTGGGATCGGCGGCGGCATCGCCCAAGTGCGGTGGGTTTAGCTCGTTTGCAGGGAGCGACTGACCTGGGATGTTGAGGGTCTGGTCGTGGTGGGCGGGTCGTCTTACCGTGCGGGGTGGAGGCGATCGCGATGGGCTCGTTGCAGGAGGAGTTGGCGCGGCGGGAAGCGGCTGCTCGGGAGCGGGTCGCGCGGTTACGTCAGGAACTGGCGGCCGCGGAGGAGATGTTGTCGCGGTTGGTGATCATTCGGGAGACCGTGGAGGAGATCCTGGGTGAGTCTGCCGATCCGGTGGAGCCATGGCCCGTTGCGGACGAGTTCGGCGAGGCCGGCGGTCGTGAGCAGTTCGGTGATGCGGACGAGGTGGCCTCGGGTTCGGCTGGGTCACCGATCGGGGTGATCACGGTGCCCCGGTGGCGGCCGGGCATGAAGGTTTCGGTGTTGCCTCGTGCCTACCAGGATGTGCTGGAAGTGCTGGCCGATGCCGATGGTGCGATGCGGGCCGGGTGGCCGTGGTCGCCGGGGCCCCAGTTCAGACCGGGGCGGATGACCATGGAACGCACTCCGTCACCGGCGGCGGCCAGGGCGGTGTCCTCGGCGGCCTTGCGGAACTCGGCCAGCGGCTCCGGCGTGAAAGCGTCGTGCTCGGCGAAGACGTCCGGGCTCCAGCAGCCTGCGGTGCGCTGCATCAGGACGCCGCTGCCGGACAGGAAGATGAGCGTCTTGCCTGTTCCGGCCAACGCGCCGGCCAGTTCCCGAGCGGTTGCACTCTCCTGGTCCGGGTCGGCCTGGGCGGCGTAGATAACCGCATCCGCGCGCAGGGCCGCCTCGATGGCGGCGGGGCGGCGCGTATCCAGGTCGGCGGCGACTGGAGCGATGCCTCGGGTTTCGAGGGCGGTGACGGCAGCTTCGGTGCGGGCGAGGCCAGCGATAGTGTGGCCTTGGGCGGCCAGGTGACGGGCGAGGTTGCCGCCGACGAATCTCTTCTCGAGGGACACTACTGGACGCGAGCGCTCGGTCCACCTCTTCCTCGTTGAAGTACGCCTGGGCGGTGTCGATGGAGCGATAGCCCACTTCGAGTGCTTCGCGCACAGCGCGTTCGCAGTCGCCGCCTTGGACTTGGAAGACGCCGAAGCCGATGACTGGCATCTCGACGCCGTTGTTGAGCGTGACCGTCCTCATGGGAGGTCCCTTTCTCTGGTAGGGCAGCGGGGATGGCCGGTCAGCGTTCGATCATCTCCATCTGCGCTTCGTTGTGGTGCCCGCCGGCGGCCGGGGGCAGGCTGTCGAGCTTGGCGAGCTGCTCGGCGGTCAGGACGAGGCCGTCGGCGGCGGCGTTCTCCTCCAGCCGCGCGACCCGCTTGGTGCCCGGGATGGGGGCGATGTCGTCGCCCTTGCTCAGCAGCCAGGCGATCGCGACCTGCGCGGGCGTGGCGCCGGCCTCGGCGGCGATGGCCTGCACCTGGTCGGCGAGGGCGAGGTTGCGCTGGAAGTTCTCGCCGGTGAAGCGGGGGTTGGTGGCGCGGAAGTCGTCGGGGCCGAAGTCGCTTTCGGAGCGGATCTTCCCGGTCAGAAAACCCTTGCCGAGCGGGGAGTAGGCGACGAGGCCGATGCCGAGCTCGCGCAGCAGCGGCAGCACCTGCTCCTGGTCGCGGGTCCACAGCGAGTACTCCGACTGCAGTGCGGTGATCGGGTGGACGGCGTGGGCGCGGCGGATGGTGTCCAGCCACGCCTCCGACAGGCCGATGTGGCGGACCTTGCCCTGCTGCACGAGTTCGGCCACCGCGCCGATGGTGTCCTCGATCGGCACCTGCGGGTCGACGCGGTGCTGGTAGTACAGGTCGATGTGGTTGGTGCCCAGGCGCTTGAGCGAGCCCTCCACCGCAGTGCGGATGTTGGCGGGGCTGCTGTCGAGGTTCCACGGCCCGTTGCCGGCGTGGGAGACCAGGCCGTATTTGGTGGCGAGCACCGCCTGGTCGCGGCGGCCCTTGAGCGCCTTGCCGAGGAGTTCCTCGTTGACGTACGGACCGTAGATCTCCGCGGTGTCCAGGAAGGTGACGCCCAGGTCGAGTGCGCGGTGGATGGTGCGGATGGACTCGGCGTCGTCGCTGCCGGCGCCGGTGAAGCCGTGGGACATGCCCATGCAGCCCAGCCCGATGCGGGAGACGTCCAGATCGCTCAGCTTGATGTGCTTCATGATGACCTTTCGGGGGTGAGTTTGATGGTGGTGGCGCGGGCGTCGGGGGTGGCGATGCCGCTGATGAGCCAGGTGTGCGTCATCACAGGGTCACTTCGTCGAGCACGCGCAGGCCGTTGAGCGTGCGTGGGTAGCCGATGAAGGGGATGAGCTGGGTCAGTACCCCGATCAGGCGGGCGCGGTCGTTGCCGACGTTGAGGTTGGCGGCGACGTGTCCCTTGACCTGAGCCTCGCAGCCGCCGAGCGAGACCAGCATGGCGAAGGTCAGCAGCTCGCGCGTCGGCACGTCCAGGCCGGTGCGGGTGAGGTGGTCGCCGAAGCAGTTGACCGACAGGTAGCGCTGGATGTGCTGCTCGTCCTGCGGCGCGGAGGCGTGGAGCCCTTCCACCCTCTCGGCGCCGACGATCTGCTTCTGCACCGCCAGGCCCTGCTCCAAGCGAGTCTTGGGGGCGGTGGTGGACTGGCCGGGCAAGGGCAGCTCGACGCCCCGCTCCGTCAGGACATCGTTGGTGGCGTGCAGGAAGTCGAAGACCTTCGCCATGCCCACGTACGGCACCGTCTGATAGACGATCTCCTTCGCCTCGACCGGGGTGACGCCTGCCGTCAGCGCCGCGCCCAGCATGACCCGGTACTCGCTCACCGCCTGGCAGGCGATCATGGCGGCGAGCTGGACCATGAGCCTGGTCCGGGTGTCGAGGTTCCCATGGCGCAGGACTTCGTCGAAGGCGAAGTTGTCGAAGATCTCGATGAGTTCGGGGTCGGTACGTGTGAGCATCGAGATGTGGCCGGGGAACAGCTCCTGGTGATTGCGCCGCGCGACGTCGCTGATGGCCATGTGTGCTCCTCCGGGTGTGGCCAGGGTCTTCGTCTCGTATTCGTCGGACCTGCCTGCGGCCAGCTGATCGGTGCGCCTGGTCTCGCGCTGCTGTCGCAGGGCCTTGAGGTCTGCCCAGGGAAGGTGCCATGACCACCTCACAAACCGGCCACCGAGTTGGCGGCTGAGCCGGCTTTTCCCTGGTCATCCCCATCCAACCGGCAGGCCCGGACGCGCGGCAGGGTCTGCTGTTCCAGGTAACGGCAGTACCCCCCAGAGGGTTTTCCGGCCCGCTGCGCGGCTCCGTACCCCGGTGGCAGCAGGGGTATGGGCACGCTGTAGGCGCCTCCGTTGGGACGTCCTTCTAGGACGTTCTTTTGGAGGCGGAGTCAGGATGTCGATGGAGCGGGCCTCGGCCAGGGCGGTGTTGGTGGCGCGGGTCAGCTCTGGTCCGGGGCCGTCTGCTGCGCCTCGGCGAGATCTTGGGTGGCGGCCCAGCTGGCGAGCATCTTGAGTGCGTCGGCGGCGGGGGTGCCGGGGGCGGCGGTGTAGACGTTGAGGGTCAGGCCGGGCTCCGAGGGCAGCTCCATCGATTCGAAGTTCAGGTCGAGCCGGCCGACAACCGGGTGGCGCAGCCGTTTCCGACCGCTGCGGTGGAACTGCACGTCGTGAGAGGCCCAGCGCTGCCGGAAGACCTCGCTCTGTGTCGATAGCTCACCGACCAGCTCGATCAGCCTTCGGTCGTGCGGGTGGCGGCCCGCCTCCAGGCGGAGCATGGCGGCGGCGTCGTTGGCGACTCGGTCCCAGTCGACGAAGAACTCGCGCGCGGCCGGGTCGAGATAGATGAACCGGGTGGTGTTGGCCGGGCGGCGCGGGTCGGCCAGGACGGGGGCGTACAGGGCGCGGGCGAGGCGGTTCATGGCGAGGATGTCGTGGCGGCCGTTGCGCACCCAGGCCGGTGCGTCGGTGATGGCATCCAGCACCTGCTGGATGGCCGGCTGCACACTGGTCGCCGGCGTGCGATGGCGGCGGGGGCCCGGGCCGGCGGCTCGGGCCAGAGCGAACAGGTGGTCGCGCTCGGCCTCGTCCAGCTGCAGGGCGCGGGCCAGGGCGTCCAGCACGCTGTCGGAGGCGCCGGACAGGTTCCCCCGCTCCATACGGACGTAGTAGTCGATGGAGACACCGGCGAGCATCGCGACCTCCTCCCGCCGCAGTCCCTTGACACGGCGGTTGCCGCCGTAGGCGGGTAGTCCTGCCTGCTGGGGAGTGATGCGCGCCCGCCGCGAGCTGAGGAACTCGCGGACTTCGGCGCGGTGGTCGATCTGGCCCATAACCCCAGGGTAAGCAACGTGTCAGGCGTTAAGGAGGTAACGCCAGTACCCCGAACAAGGGTCACTCCCTGGCCCGCCGGGATCATCGTTGACTGAGAGCCTCCGACCCACGAAGCGGGGGCAGCATGTTTCTCGTCGCCGCCTCAGCGCACACCGGGGCTCTCGACGCCGCGCACGTGAGCGCCACGCTCACCGGCTCCTCCATCCTGCTCACGACGGCGTTCCTCACCGTCGTGATCGTCATCGTCCCGGCCAGGCGGACCCCGCTCTGCGTGCCCGCCAACTCCACCACCGACACCGCCGTTTAGGAGGCGCTTGCGTGAGCATGACCGATCCACGCCACACTCTGGCCGGCCCGCGGTGACCGGCCCTCTACCTCGACGTGGGTTCCTGCGCACAACCGGCGCGACCGCTCTGGCGGTCACGGGAAGCACCTGGTTGATGGGCTGCAGCACCCAGACCACGAACAGCGCCCACGATGCAGCCCCGACTCCGGCGACGCCCGCCACGCCGACCGGAACCGGATCACGTGTCCTGCTGGCCTACTTCTCGCGCGCCGGGGAGAACTACCACTACGGGGGCCGCAAGTACCTGAAGGTCGGCAACACCGAAGTGCTGGCGGGCATGATCAGCGAGCGTATCGCCTGCGACGTCCACCGCATCGAGGCCGCCGACCCGTACTCCGACGATTACGACGACACCAGGACGCGCAATGTGCGTGAGCAGGAGGCCGACGCCCGGCCTGCCCTCGTCATCCCGCCGCCGGCCATTGACGGCTACGACATCGTGCTGCTGGGCAGCGGAGTCTGGAACGTTCGCCCGCCCATGATCATGCGCACCTTTGCCGAAAGCCTCGATTTCACCGGAAAGACCGTCCTGCCCGTCGTCACCTACGCCGTGAGCGGGCTGGGCACCACACCCGAGGAGTACGCGGCAGCCTGCCCCGGCGCCACCGTCGGGGACGGGCTCGCTGTACGTGGCGAAGAGGTCCGCCAGGCGGGCGCCGCCGTCCTGTCCTGGCTGCGGCGGGTCGGCCTGCGCTGACCACACGACCGTCCGATGATCCCGCCACCGGCCACTCTGCGGCGGGCGGCCGTTACCGGGGCACTGAGGCGTCCTCCCTAACCCCGCGGGACGGAAATAGCGTGACGCAGGACGCCACCACCATGAAAGTAGAGGGAAGCATGCAGTACACGAGGTTGGGACAGTCCGGGTTGCGCGTATCGCGCATCGCCCTGGGATGCATGAGCTTTGGCCGGGACGAGTGGAACCCGTGGGCGATGACCGAAGAACAGGCCGGCTCGATCTTCCGGCAGGCCGTCGAGCTCGGCATCACGCTCTGGGACACCGCCAACGCCTACGGCGCCGGACTGAGCGAGGAGATCGTCGGCCGTGCGATCACGAAATACTCGCGCCGCGAAGACGTCGTCCTGGCCACCAAGGTGTTCTTCCCCATGCACGAGGGACCGGGCGGTTCGGGCCTGTCGCGCAAGGCGATCATGGAACAGGTCGACGCCTCCCTCACCCGGCTCGGCACCGACTACATCGACCTGTACCAGATCCACCGCATCGACCCCGAGACGCCGGTCGAGGAGACGATGGAGGCGCTGCACGACGTCGTCAAGGCCGGCAAGGTCCGCTACATCGGCGCCTCGTCCATGTGGGCGTGGCAGCTGTCGAAGATGCAGTACACCGCCCAATTGCGCGACCAGTCGACGTTCGTGTCGATGCAGCACCAGTACTCGCTCATGCAGCGCGAGGAAGAGCGGGAGATGTTCCCGCTGATCCAGGACCAGGGGCTTGGCTCCCTGATCTGGAGCCCCCTGGCCCGCGGGCGCCTGACGCGCCCGTGGGGGCAGGTCACTGACCGGGCCCGCCAGGACCCGATCTCCGCGATGATGCTCGACCAGCCGGAGAACGAGCCGATCGCTCGCGCCGTCGAGCGCGTGGCCGACACGCGCGGCGTGCCGATGGCGCAGGTCGCGCTGGCGTGGCTGCTGCGCAACCCCCTTGTGACCGCGCCGCTGATCGGCGCGACCAAGCCGCACCACCTCGCCGACGCCGTCGCCGCGCTCGAGATCGAACTCACCGACGAGGAGACCGCCGAGCTCGAGTCTGGTTACACCGCCAGGAAGCCGACGGGCTACTGACAATGACGCTGAACACACTGGGCAACTCGGGCATGTTCGTCTCCAAGGCGTGCCTGGGGACGATGAACTTCGGGATCACCCACCCGATGGCCTCCGTCAGGCAGGAAGACGCGACCCGCATCATCGGCACGTTCCTGGACGCCGGGCACAACCTCATCGACTCCGCCGACATCTACTCCGCCGGCGAAGCCGAGGAAGTCGTCGGCCGCGCAATCGCCAGGCGCCGCGACGACGTCGTGATCTCCACGAAAGCCGCCGCTCCCTCCGGGCCCGGCCCGAACGACAAGGGCGCGTCCCGCCGCCACCTCACCCGCGCGCTGGAGGCCAGCCTCAGGCGGCTGGGCACCGACTACATCGACCTGTACCAGGTCCACCACTGGGACCCGCACACGGATCAGCACCACCGCGTCAGATGGGCGGTGATCGTACCAGGTCCACCACTGGGACCCGCACACCCCCATCGAGGAGACCATCGCCACCCTCGACGGGTTCGTCCGCGCCGGCAAGGTCCGCTACATCGGCGTGTCCAACTTCACCGCCGCACAGATCGTCAAAGCGCAGTGGGCCGCACAACGGCTGAACGCCGCCCCGATCATCAGCATCCAGCCGCAGTACTCGCTCGTCGCCCGCTACATCGAGGCCGAGGTACTACCGACCGCGCAAGAGCTCGGCATGGGCGCCCTCGTCTGGTCGCCCCCGGGCGGGGGCCTGCTCACCGGCCGCTACCAGCAGCAGAGCGCACCCGACGACGACAGCCGTATCGCGAGGCTGCGCCGCGCCGGCAGTCCCACCGGCGACGCGCTGGCAGACGACCTCATGCGCGAGGAGAACTTCACCGTCGCCGAGACCGTGGTCCGAATCGCCGGAGAACTCGGGCAGACCCCTGCGGCGGTCGCTCTCGCCTGGATCGCGCACCGTCCGGGCGTGACCTCGATCATCATCGGCCCGCGCACCGTCGAGCAGCTCACCGCGAACACCGCGGCGCTCGAGGTGCCCCTGCCCGAGGCGGCTGTCGCCGAGTTGGAGCAAGTCAGTCGGCACACCCTGCTGCTCCCGGTCAACGGCGCCCAGGACCCCCACGCCCCCGTACAGCTCCTGTAGATCTCGGAGCCGGGCATCGGCGGCAGGCCTGCTCATGCAGGTTCCGCCACCGACCGGCTACTTCGCCGGGGCCGCATGCAGGCCGATCGTGGACGCCAGGAGCCGGAGCCCGTCGTCGCTCGGCGAGCCGGCAGGCGCGCAGTGGGTGATCAAGGTCAGGCCCGGGTCAGCCGGCAGCGGGATCACCTCGGAATCCAGCGTCAGGTCGCCGACCTGGGAGTGGTGGAAGTGCTTGACGCCCGAGTAGCGATTGCCCACGTCGTGCCGGGCCCACAGGACACCGAAGGCATCGCTCCGCATGGACAGCTCACCGATGAGGGCGGCCAGGGTAACGTCGTGAGGTTCGCGGCCGGCGTGCGCGCGCAGGATCGCGACGATCCCCTCGGCGCTGGTATCCCATTCGGCGAACAGTTCACGAGCGGCAGGCTCAAGAAACAGGAACCGGGCCTGGTTGGGGACCTGACCGGGGGCAGTACGCCAGTTGCTGAACAGAGCCGCGCCGAGGGTGTTGTACGCGACGACATCCATGCTCGCGTTGCACACGAACGCGGCCACGGTGCCATCCATCGCATCCAGCAACCGCTGGATGCTCGGCCGGATCGCCGCGGCCTTGGGCCGCCGGCTTCGCGAGCGGGCCGGGCCGAGAGCGCGCACCAGGTCGCCCAGGTGCTCGCGCTCGACGTCGGTCAGCCGCAGCGCCCGGGCGACGGCGTCGAGGATGCTGTCGGAGACACCGGGGACCTGCCCGCGTTCGAACCGCGCGTAATAGTCAACGCTGACCCCGGCGAGCCGGGCGACCTCATCGCGCCGCAACCCGGGCACGCGCCGGGCGCGCTGACCGTAGGAAAGAAGGTCCACGTCCTCCGGCGTCAGCTTCGCGCGGCGCGACATCAGGAAATCCCGCAGGTCGTGGCGTCCGTTCATGCCCTTCATCATCCCCACCCTGCTGCCGGTTATGGAGGCTCTGCGGAGTCCTGCCTAACCTCGCACTCCCTACCGGTCGGCGGATCGGGTTGCCTGAATCGTGACAGGCCACGCCGGGCGGCCACCCGGCGGTGACAACGAGAGGTGTCTGATGAACGCAGAACGCGAGATCGCGCTGGTGACCGGCGCGAACAAGGGCATCGGCTTCGCCACCGCGCGTAAACTCGCCGAGCTGGGGATGACCGTCTACCTCGGCGCCCGCGACGAGACCCGCGGCACCCACGCCGCCGAGCAACTGCACGCCGGCGGCCTGGACGTCACCTACATCCAGATCGACGTCACCGACGACAAGTCGATCGCCGCCGCGGCCGAGCGCGTGAAGACCGAGCGGGGCAAGCTGGACGTGTTGGTGAACAACGCCGGCATTGGCTCCCCGGACGCCATCCCGAGCGAGGTCACCCGAGCCCAGTTGCGCAACATGTTCGAGATCAATGTGTTCGGCTCGGTCGTGGTGACCAATGCGTTCCTGCCGCTGCTGCGTCAAGCGCCCGCCGCGCGGATCGTGAACATCTCCAGCGAGGTCGGGTCACTGTCGGCGATGCTCGACGACCCCGAGTCGATGATGTACCAGTATCTGCGCGACCTGGTCTACCCGACCACGAAGGCAGCGGTGAACATGATCACCGGGCAGTACGCCAAGGAGCTGCGCGACACCCCGATCAAGGTCAGCGCGGCCATCCCCGGCTACGTCGCTACTGACTTCAACGGTCGCACCGGGCACCGCACCCCCGAGCAGGCCGCCGAGATCGTGACCACCCTCGCCACCCTCCCGGCCGACGCGCCCACCGGTCAGTACTGGGGATCCCTCACCGGCGCCGAGGACGGCGTCCACCAGCACGGCCGCTGGTAAAAGCAGCCAGGGGCGTCACGCCCCAACCCCTGCGTGCCGGCCGCTCCACTCAGCCCCTCGGGCAGGAGCGCCCGGCCCTCGCTCACCATCGCGAGCCGGGCGTCACCGACCACGCGCCGCACCACAGCCCCTGGCTGAGGGGTAACAGCAGTCACTCCCTCCCACACACGCATCGACGTTGACTGGATGACATGGACTACACACGACTGGGAACCTCCGGAATGAAGATCAGCCGGATCGCGCTGGGCTGCATGAGCTTCGCCTCCGGCGGCCGCCAGGGCGCCTGGACCCTCGACGCCGAGGCTGCGGAGCCGATCTTCCGGCAGGCCGTCGAACTCGGCATCACCTTCTGGGACACCGCGAACATCTACGGCAACGGCACCAGCGAGGAGATCACCGGCGAGGCGATCCGCAAGTACACCAGGCGGGAAGACGTCGTGTTGGCGACCAAGCTGTTCTCGCCGATGGGCACTGGCCCCGGCGGGTCGGGCCTTTCCCGGCGGGCCGTTTTCGAGCAGGTCGACGCCTCCCTGGAGCGGCTGGGCACCGACTACATCGACCTCTACCAGATCCACCGCTTCGACCCGAACACCCCGGTCGAAGAGACGATGGAAGCACTGCATGACGTCGTTAAGGCCGGCAAGGTCCGCTACATCGGCGCCTCGTCGATGTGGGCGTGGCAGTTTTCCAAAATGCAGTACACCGCCGAGCTGCACGGATGGACGAGGTTCGTCTCCATGCAGGACCAGTACAACCTCGTCGCCCGCGAGGAGGAGCGCGAGATGTACCCGCTGCTGGCCGACCAGGGCGTCGGCGCGATCCCGTGGTCCCCGCTGGCCGCAGGCCTGGTGACCCGACCCTGGGGCCAGGCGTCCACGACGCGCGGGAAGGCCAACCCGTCGACCGATTCCTCGGGCACTCCGTTGTGGCTGAAGACCGACCAGGGCACCGTCGACGCCGTCCAGGCGATCGCGGAGGCCCGCGGTATCCCGATGGCGCAGGTCGCCCTCGCCTGGGTGCTGCGCAACCCGGTCGTCTCCGCCCCGATCGTCGGGGCGACCAAGCCCCACCACTTCACCGACGCTGTCGCCGCCCTGGACGTCACGCTCACCGATGACGAGGTGACCGCGCTGGAGGAGCACTACACGCCGCGTAAGCCGACCTACTACGGCTCGAAGTCCGGCTACTGAGTATCAATCACCCGAACGCGATCCCCGGCCCGATCGGGCTGATCGCGGACGACGAGCGGCGTGCGCTGTCGAAGCCGCTGCGACCGCTTTTGTCGAAGTTGGAGGAGAACACGTGACCGCCACCGCCCCTGCAACTCCGTCGCAGCGTCTTGACGGCCCAGTGATCGGTGCCGCGGTCGCGGTGATCTTCGGTAGCTTCACGTAGATCCTCGACTCCACGATCTTCAACGTCGCCATCGACATCCTCAGCCGCCAGTTCGCCTCGCCGTCGTCGACCATCCAGTGGGTGACGACCGGCTACATGTTCGCGCTCGGAGCGGTGATCCCACTGACCGGAGGGCCGCCGACCGGTTCGGCACCGAGCGCCTTTACCTGACCTCGATCGCCGTGTTCACCCTCACGTCCTCGCCGGGGCGGCGTAGTCTCTGATGGCCTTCCACAACGGCGGAACGACACCGCAATGCTGCGCTTGAGCTGGTCAGTGGCGACGGTTGGGTAGGGCGAGGATGGCCGCAAAGTAGCTCTGGGACTGCTTGCAGACCCGGACGAGCAGGAGTAGTGGTGCCTCCGGCACGAAGCCCTTGGCGGATCCCTCGTCCACCAGCTCCACCGCGTACCGGTGAGCATCGAAGCAGCCTTCGCTGAAGTGCCGCCAGGAATGCCCCACCGTTGGTACCACGCCGACGATGCCGGGATCTTCGCGAAGTCCTCGAACGGCAACGACTCCGGCATGCTGATCGCCAGGCAGGCCCCCGATCTGATGTGTTCAGCCGCCAGGCGGCAACACAAGGGAACCGTCCGCAGAATCAGACTTGAGCCCCTTAAGCGGATTGAGCAGGGAGGGGCATGCTCGCCTTGGTGGTCCAGCGATAGAGACGCTCATCGCGGTCCAGGACGATGAGCTGGATGCGCCCAATGGTGATGGTCACGGGATCGGCGAGCACGCTGTCGATGGCCTTGGCGTACGACTCAATGGGACCATCGGAGTTGCTGTAGCTGATGCTCACGTGGGGCGTCCACTGTTCGGAGTCCGGCACTCGTTCGGGGCCCCACACGTCGGCGATTGCCTGCCGTACGGTTCGTCGTATCAACCGCATCTGCTCAGCGGGCTGGACGTGGAACTGCAGGGCTTCAGGGTCGGTGACAGGCCGCGTGAAGGTGAGCTCGACTGGAGCTGTCGAGGCAAGCCGTGCAGTGGCAGCGTCGATGATGGCGCTGATGTCGGTATCGGTGACCTCGTCGGTGAATCCGACGCCCTGCATGGTCAGATGCAGCCATTGGTGCGGGATCAGGTCGAGTCCGTCCAGGGCGGACAGCGGGGTCTGGTATGCAGCGACCAGGCGGTGGAGAGCGGGTTGGTCCTGGAAGGTGGTGTGAAAGGTGTACATGCGGCGGCCGACTCGCCAGCCGGGTCGCCACCACCAGTGGTCACGCATCCGGGACTCTGCCACGTATCTCGCCTTTCCGTGCCTGGGTCGTTGGGCGGTAATCGTCGATCTGCTCTCGCAGGCTTTGCGCGTACGGATCGTCTCGGTAACGACTTTGCGCGAGGAACTGTCCGATCTCAAGAACCCGGGTGACGACAGGGGCCAGATGGCGTTCGACGGGTTCCTTGAGGACCGGGACGAGGAAGCTCTGGGCCGCTTCGAGTTGCCGGGTGATGAGGTAGGCGTGAGCCAGGCCGATGTGAATCTGTGCCCAGGTACCGTACGCCTGCTCTTCTCCCTGCCGATAGGCGTTGAGGGCCAGTTCCGCGGATGTGATGGCCTTGTCGGGATCCGCGGCGCGCAGGTGGACCGTCATGGTGTAGTTGCATTGGCGCGCGATGCCGCAGGAGAACAAGCCGCCCAACTCGTCGGGGCGAGCGACATCTGCACGGGCAATCTCGGCGTCACGCAGCGCCTGCAGAGCACGTGGGATATTGCCTAGTTCCTGCCAGGCATCGGCTTCTTGCAGGGCGAGGAACACCTTCATGGAGTCGTTAAGCGAGCATTCGAACCCTTGCCGCGCCAGTACGGCGGCCTCACGGTGATGATGATCCCAGAAGGCGGTCTTCGACTGGGCGGACAATGCCAGCGCCCGGGCCGCCGGGATATCTGCCTGCTCCGCGAGGACGACGGCGGTGCGGGCGTAGGCCTCCGCATCGACAACCCGGCCGAGGTCGCCAGCCGCCCAAGCCATGAAGGCGCACAATTTGGCGGCCGTGGCATACAGTTCGCGGCGCTGATCCAGGCGCTGATGCCCGCTTTGGAGTACGGAGAACAGATCTTTGGCCAGTTCGGCTGCCATGCTCAGAAGCGGGGCGGGCGGCTGGTGGAGATAGTCGTGCGCGAGCCGCGTCACGGTGCTGGCGTAGTAGTCGAGGGTGGCGGGTCCCAGGTTTGTCGCCTCCACCCAAGCACCGAAGCGCGCGACCTCGCTGGCCGGCAGCGTGATCGTTTGGTTGAGGACCCGCGACGGCGGTGACGGTAGAGCGAAGAGGCGGTCGCGAGGAATACCCAGTGCTCGGACGTAGAGGAGCTGATAGCGCGCACCCGGAAGGTGCTGTCCCGCCTCCCACTTCCTGATCATCCTCGCTAGGGTGGTGATGTCCGGCAGATCCGGGGCGAGTTGCCGTAGCTCGCGAGCCATATCAGGCACATCCCAGAGCCGGGCCTCTCGCTCGGTGCGCAGCCGCACGGCCCATAGCGGGATGTCGAGGGGTGACATCACGTTGTCTCTCCTTGGACATCCACGCGGACAAGCGCGTCCGCGTTTGCCTCTCATTGTCATCCTGACAACACTCCGCTGCAGGTCATCTACTGAGGGTCATTGAACTTTCTGGTGTGCCCGCTAGGCCTGATCCGGCCTCGCCTTGGAAGGAAGCGCATATGACGATGCCCCCGACGGTGTCTGTCGCTGAAGCGATAGAGATTCGTCCCAATGAGCCGCTGGTCGGCTCCGTGCGTGTCGACGGGTCGAAGAATGCCACGCTGCCGTTGGCGGCGGCGGCCGCGACGCTGGGTCGGCCGGTGCACCTGGGCAATGCGTCGCAGTGCGAGGACGTGCGGACCATGTTGAGCCTGCTCCAGCAGTGCGGATACGGCGTCGCGAGGGCCGTCACCAATCCGGAGGAGGTCGTGATTCAGCCGATCTCCGTGGCCGGACCGCTGCCCAAGCTCTCTCATGCGGGGAGTATCCGTGCCTCGTACTACCTAGTGCCAGCGCTACTGGCCTCCTTCGGGCAAGCTCGTCTGCCGTGGCCAGGGGGATGCCCTGTGGGCGAACGGGGCATGGACCTGCATTTCCGTATCTATGAATCGTTCGGGGATCAAGTACATCTGGACGGCGCGGGATACCAGGTGCGCCGGGCAGCGAGCCGGATGAGTGCGGTGGAGATCGGGCTACCGTTCCGCTCGAGAGGTGCGACGGTGGTGGCGATGCTGCGCGCAGTGATCGACCGTTGTCCGCTGACTCTGTTCCAGCCGAACCTGTCCCCGGAGGTGACGGAGATCCTCGCGTTCTTGCGTGAAGCCGGCTGGGATACGTGCGGGGATGAGGACGTCGTCAACCTGGCGCCTCCGTACGACGGCGATAACGGGTCGCTCGCTTGGGAGGTGCCGGGAGACAAGGTCGAGGCCGTCACCCTGGCTTGTGCGGTGGCGATGACCCGGGGCTGCGCGTTGATCAAGGGTGTTCGGCCGGCGGACGTGCAGCCGGCGATGGAAGCGTTCGCCTGGCTCGGGATTCCCGCGCACACCACCGCCGACGCGGTGATGATGCAGGCCATCGACACCCAGCTGACCGGGCAACCGTTGCGGGCGATCGCGTCGCTGACACCCGGCGGGTTGGACGCCGACTTCGAGCCACCACTAATGGCCCTGGCGCTCGGGACTCCCGGGACGCATCTGTTCGCCGATGCCATCAATCCGGGCCAGCACGGCAACCTGATCCCCCAGCTGGCCCGACTCGGAGCGGTCATCGAGCAGCTGTCCGCGACACACTGCCGGTTCTCGGGGCCGCAGCGACTCGTCGGGGCCAGCGTGACGGCCAACGACATCCGCAGCGGCTCCACCCTCATCCTCGCTGGACTGACCGCCGACGGCGTCACCACCGTCAAAGGCATGGCCCAGCTGCGCCGCGGGCACGCGGATCTACCGCACAAGCTCCGACAACTCGGCGCGAACATCACCGAGGGCGCGGCATGAGTACACAACGCGTGCTGGAACGCATCGTGGCCACCGCCAACGTCCACTCAAACTTCGACCGCCCTCTCCAATGCTCACGCACACCGCAGGCGTCCCTCTGCGGGCCAATCTCCGAGCCCTCGTCCGGGAGGTATCGGTCCCATTCCTGCCTGTCGAGCGAGCGGCCCGCCAGCGCACAGGTCGCTGCGGATGCGTCTGCGGGCAGGGCTGGGTCCCACAGCCGCACGGTCTTGTCGCGGCTGCCGGTGGCCAGGGTTTTGCCGTCAGGGCTGAACGCCGCTGAGAAGATGGGACACCGGCCCCTGATGAGATGGCGGCCGTTCAGGCGCGCATCACCGAGGAGTTGGCACGCTTGGTCGCTCCGGCTCGGTTGCCGGTCGGACCGCCTGCGGCCTATGTGCGGCGTCATCTCCTGGAGCACGCCGCTGCCGACAACGTGCTCGATGAGCGGGTGGTTACGCCGGAGTTCCTGCCGTTTGCCGATATCGGGCGACTGCGTGAGGTCTCGGGGCGAGCGTCCCTGCGCACCTCGCATGTCTCCGGCCTGCTCACCGCATGCCGCAGAGTCGGGTATGCCTGAGACTGCTTCCCCTTCTTCTGGGTGAGCCTTATCCCGCCCGTGGCGTGCTTGTACCGCGCCCAGGCATGACGATTCCGCTCGTCGGCGGGCGCATACTGTCCTCGTCTGGGTGTCATCGGGTGTGATCGGCGCGGTTCCACCAGATCGCGGTCGTAACGGCGCCGGTCGCGCCGGTGACAGTCACCAGCAGCAGGCCGAGCGGGCCGGGCGGGTGCTGATCAGGGCCTGCGATGCCAGCGAACAGGCCGGGCACTGACCACGGGAAGTAGGCTCCGTAGCCAAGCGCAGCGATCACCTGGGCGCAGAACACGAGGCCGAACAGGGCGCCGACGGCGGCCAGGTAGCCGCGACCGATGCTGGCAGCCAAGGCCAGGGGCGTGGTGGTCAGGGCGGCCAGCCCGGCCGCGGCCAGGATGCGCCCGAGACCGGTGGCCGCAGCCGGAGCCGACCAGGTGGGTAGGCCGAGAAGGGCGCCGATGAGCAGGCCGAGCCCGGCCAGCAGGAGGGCCAGCAGCAGCGCCCAGACGGCGGCGACGGCGAACTTGGCGGCCACGATGGCGGTGCGGGAGGTGGGCAGGACGAGCAGGTTCGTGGCGGTGTGGTCGCTGAACTCGCGGCCGAACAGCCAGATGGCGATGAGCCCGTAGACGCCGCCTCCGCCCACCGCGCCGGCCTGGGCGAGCAGAGCGAGGTAGCCGGGCCAGTCGGCGCTGGCGCCCGACAGCTGGGCTTTGTCGCCGAGTAGCCCCAGCGCTCGGGCACGGGCGGGGTCGGCCAGGATGAACATGAACATGCCGCACACCAGCGCGGCGAGGGTGAAGGCCAGCGCGGTGATCCAGGGCAGGCGGCTACGCCGCACCTTGAGCAGTTCGGCCCACAGCGCCTCACGCATCCTGGGTCCCCTCCTCAGCGAACTGGCCGGGCTGTTCGGCGGGCGCTGTCTGTCCGATCGTGCGCAGGAAGTAGGCCTCCAGGTCTTCTTCCTCCAGCCGCAGCTCGGTAGGCGGCACTCCGCCGTGCACCAGCACGGCGGCGACCTGGTCCGGCCAAGAGAGGGCGCGCTCGTCGGTGAGCAGCAGCTCGTCCGGCGCGGCGGGGGCGGGGTGGTAGCCGTGCGCGCGCAGCACCGCGTGGGCGGTAGCGTCGTCGCGGGTGGCCAGGCGCAGGTGGCGGTGCCGGTGCTGGTCCAGTTGGTCGGCGTCGTGTTCGCCGATGAGGCGGCCGTGGTGAAGGATGCCGATGCGGGTGGCCAGGCGGGCGACCTCGGCCAGCAGGTGGCTGGACAGGAACACGGTGGTGCCGTACTGGTGAGCCAGGTCGGCGAGTAGGGCGCGGATCTCGGCGACGCCGGCGGGGTCCAGGCCGTTGACGGGTTCGTCGAGGATGAGCAGGCCGGGGGCGTTGATGAGGGCCCTGGCCAGGGCCAGGCGCTGCAGGTTGCCAAGCGAGAGTGTACGGGCGCGGCGCTCGGCGTAGGGGGCCAGCGCCAGGCGTTCGATGATGTCGTCGGCGGTGCCGGGCAGGCGGCGCAGCCGGCGGACCACCTCCAGGTTCTCGCGCACGGTCAACTCCGGATAGGCGGCGGCCGCCTCCACCAGGTAGCCCACCTTCGCCCAGGCTGTGCGCTCGCCCGCGGAGACGTCGGCGCCCAGGACGCGCACGGTCCCGGCGGTGGGGGCGATCATGCCGAGCAGCATGCGGATGAGGGTCGTCTTGCCGGCGCCGTTGAGGCCCAGCAGGGCGTAGATCTGTCCCGCCTGCACGTGCAGGGTGACGTCGTCGACGGCCGTCACGTCGCGATAGCGCTTGCTCAGGTGGGCGATGTCGATGACGGGCGCGGCCGCGCAGGTCGTGGGCGCGGGCTGAGCTGTGGCGCCATCAGATGGTGGGGTTCGGGGGCGCACGGGCACATCCTTGTCTCGATGCGGACTGGACATGCCGACCAGGCTTCCCGGCTCACCTGGCGTCAGATTATCCCTACCGAGCCGTGCCGGATAGTGCGCTCCCGTCTTTCGGCATCGCCGGCATTGCTGTCCCGGTCACGTGGACGCGGGCCTGGTGACGCTGGTGTGGTGAGGCATGCTCAGCGCGGTGCGTGTTTCTCTTCCCAGCGGCGCAGCAGGCCGGGCAGTTCACCCAGCAGGAACTCATAGAAGTCGCGCATCCGCGTCAGCCGTGCGTGGGCCAGGTCGCCGGAGGCGGTGGCGGCGATGCCGGTCTCGGCGGCCTGCAGCATGACGTTGACGACGGTGTTCTGGGTGGAGAACAGGGTGGCCCAGGCGTCGTCACGCAGCCGGTAGTGCTCGCGGCGGCTACCGGGGGCGGGCAGGCGTTCGATCAAGCCGACCGACAGCAGGGCCTTGACCGCGCCGGACACTGATCCCGCGCTGACGCCGAGCCGGTCGGCGATATCGCCCATGGTGACGGTCTCGGCGTCGGTGAACAGGAAGACCGCCAGGGCTCGCGCCGACATGCGTTGCAGGCCGCCCTCGGTCAGCACCAGTGCCAGCCGTTCGGCGGCCTGCCACCGTTCCTGATCGCTCACCCGGTCACCTCCTCCGGGCAGCATAGCGAAGCAATTCAGGCTTCAGAAATTTCCGAACTTTCGCTATATTTCCGGTATCAACCTCCGTCAGGAGCGCGATGGAGTGCCGGGAAGCCTGGTCGGCGAACACCACTGCCGACCCCGGAAGGCGATCCCGATGACGCTTCTCAGCCGCTTGTTCGACGTCTGTCCCGAGCACCGGCATCCAGTACGGGTCCAGCGCGACCTGGTGATCCCCGCCGCCGACGGTGTGCGCCTGCTGGCCGACCGGCACTTTCCCGCCGACGTCGAGCGGCCGCCGCTGGTCCTGCTGCGCAGCCCGTACGGCCGAGGCAACGCCCTGGACGGCATGCCCGCGCTGCTGGCCGAACGCGGCTACCAGGTGCTCTATCAGAGCCTGCGCGGCACCGCCGGATCAGCCGGACGTTTCGACGGCTTCACCATCGACCCCGCCGACGCCGACGGAACGCTCACCTGGCTGCGCGCCCAGCCCTGGTTCGGTGACCGGCTGGCCACCTGGGGAGCCAGCTACCTCGGCTACACGCAGTGGGAGCTGGCCGCCCGCGACATCCCCGAATGGAAGATCGCCCTCATCCAGGATGCCCCCGCGGAGTTCGCACACCGCTTCATGTACCCGGGCGGGGCTTTCGCGCTGGGCAACGCCCTGGGCTGGGTCCAGATGGTGGACCAGATGTTCACCGGCGGCTACTCCATCATCCGCCAACTACTGTCCATGGCCGGCGCCGCCGGCAAGCTGAGGCGGGCCACGCTGACGCTCCCTCTGGACGAGGCCGACCTGGCGCTGACCAGACACCGCGTCCCCTGGTTCCACGAGTGGGTCGAGCATGGCCCGGACGACCCCTATTGGTCCCGCATGGACCATCGCACGAACGTCGCCCGCATGCCGCCCACCGTGCACCTGCAGGGCGGCTGGGACGACTTCTTCCTGTCCGGCATGCTCGCCGACTACGCCGCGCTGCGGGCCGCGGGACGCCAGGTCCGGCTGCTGATCGGACCGTGGGGGCACGGCAGGGGCCTCTACACCCGCCACGGCCTGCAAGATGCGCTGGCCGCGCTGGACGCGGCTCTGCTCGGCAAGCAGCCGCCGTCAGGGGTGCGGCTCTTCATCACGGGTGTGGGCCACTGGGAGGACCTGCCCGGATGGCCGCCCCCGCATGAGCCGACCCCCTGGCACCTGCACCCCGGCGGACGACTCAGCAACGAAGTCGCCACGGACGGCATGCCACCCAGCCGCTACCGGTACGACCCCGGCGACCCGACTCCCACGATCGGCGGCACCGCGGTCAGCCTGTCCGCCGGCCGCAAGGATAACCGCCGCATCGAGGCCAGATCGGACGTCCTCACCTTCACCTCCGACCCGCTGCCACACGACATCGACGTCATCGGCCCAGTCAGAGCACGCCTGCACGCCCGCTCGTCCATCCCGTACGTCGACTACTTCACCCGCCTGTGCGATGTGTCACCCCGTGGCCGTTCGACCAACCTGTGCGACGGCATCGTCCGCCTCAGCGAGCCCGGCGACATCCGGGTTGCCGACATCGAGCTGTGGCCGCTGGCTCACCGCTTCGCACGTGGCCACCGGATCCGGCTGCAGGTCGCCAGCGGCGCCCATCCCCGCTTCGGCCGCAACCCCGGCACCGGCGGCCCTCTCGCCACGGCACGCGATCTGCGCCCGTCCAGCCACGAAATCTTCCACGACCCCGAACACCCCTCGGCCATCTGGCTTCCCGTCTTCTCAGGAGCGTCATGAAACTGCTGGTTCTCGGCGGAACCCACCACGTCGGCCGCGCCGTCGTGGAAACCGCGCTCGAACGGGGCGACGAGGTGACCACGCTGAATCGCGGCCTGAGCCGCGTGCCCGCGCCCGGCATCCGCGCTCTGGTCGCCGACCGAAGGGATACCGAAGCGGTCCAGGCCGCGCTCGGCCGCCAGGAGTGGCATGCCGTCATCGATACCTGGGCATGGGCGCCGCGCGTGGTCCGCGACAGCGCTCACCTGCTGGCCGGCCGGGCAGGACATTACGGGTATGTCTCCAGCCGAGGCGTCTACCGCTGGCCCTGGCCACCTGGCGCCGACGAGCACGCCCCGCTCGTGGACGGCGACCCTGCGAGCGAGGTCGACGCCGACTACCCGGCCGCCAAACGCGGCGGCGAGCTGGCCGTACTGGAGGCGTTCGGCGAGCGCGCTCTGCTGGCCCGGGCCGGCACGATCCTCGGCCCGTACGAGGACGTCGGCCGTATCCCGTGGTGGCTGCGCCGCCTGGCCAAGGGCGGCCAGATGCTCGCGCCGGGCCCCGCCGACACGCCGCTGCAGTACATCGACGCCCGTGACCTGGCCTCCTGGATGCTCGCATCCGCCGAAAACGGTGTCGGGGGCGCCTCCAATGTGGCCGGGCCACCCGGCCAGGTCACGATCGGCGAGCTGCTGGCGACCGCGCTGGCGGTGACCGGAGCTGATGCCGAACTGGTGTGGGCGCCGGCGGAGCTGCTGGAGGAAGAGCGTTTCCCGCTCGGCATGGAGTTCGGCCTGCGCTACCTGAACGACCCGGCCCCCACCGGCATCCACGACGCAGACGTCGGCGCCGCCCTCGCCGCCGGACTGACCTGCCGCCCACTTCGCGACACGCTGGCCGACACCTGGGCCTGGCTGCGGGCCGAAGGCGACCCGCCGACGCGGCCCGACGCGCCCGCGACCGACACTTGGTTCGACCCGGCCACCGAGCGCCACGTGCTCGCCCGCCTCACCCAGGGTGGTGGCCGGTGAAGGTTCTCATCCTCACCCATGGCACCCGTGGTGACGTGCAGCCGTACGCCGCCCTCGCGTTGGCCCTGAAGCGTGGCGGTCACGAAGCCGTGCTGGCGGCCCCGGTGGCGATGGCGGGCCTGGTCGAGCCGCACGGCATCGCCTTCGCGCCGGTGCACGACGGGCCGAACACGCTCATCGACGACCCGGACATCCGTCAGGCCATCGAGAGCAACTACCGCGGCCTGCGCGGCAAGCAGGTGGCCCTGCAGGTGATGCGCCGCAGCAAGCCGCTCATGGCCAAGGTCTTCGCCGACATGGCCGACGTAGCAGTAGACGGGGCGGGCCAGGGCGCCGACCTGGTCGTGCACGCGCCCGGCATCCCGGCCCAGCATTTGGCCGAACGGCTCGGCGTGCCCGCGGTGCCCGCCGCACTGCAACCGGTGTGGGTGCCCACTGCCGCCTTCCGCAACCCGATGCTGCCGCTGCCGCTGCCCAAGGCGCTGAATCGGGCCTCCTACCCGCCGATCAAACTGATGTTGCGCTCGTTCGGCGGCATTGCCGACGACCTGCGCAAACACCGGCTGGACCTGCCCCGGCGGCGCGGGCGGCACGACATCCTGCGCCGCCCCGACGGACGTCCGGCGACCGTTCTGCACGGCTTCAGCCGCCATCTGCTGCCGCACGGTCCGGCAGGTGGCCTGGACTATCCGGCGTGGGTGCACACCACCGGCTTCTGGTTCCTGCCCGCCCCACCTGGCTGGACGCCGTCGGCGGACCTGGCCTCCTTCCTCGACGCGGGTCCGGCGCCGGTGTACATCGGGTTCGGCAGCATGGCGGGTACCGACCCCGAGCGTCTGGGTCGAATCGTCACCGAGGCCATCCGATTGGCGGGGGTGCGGGCGGTGCTGGCCTCCGGCTGGGGCGGCATCCAGGCCACCGACCTGCCCGGCACCATGCACGACACCGTGCACCTGCTCAATGAGGCCCCGCATGACTGGCTGCTGCCGCGGATGGCCGCGATCGTGCATCACGGCGGCAGCGGCACCACCGGTGCGGCGCTGGCCGCCGGACGGCCGCAGGTCATCTGCCCGTTCGTCGCCGATCAGCCGTTCTGGGCCGGCCGCGCGTACGCGGCCGGCGTGGCCGTGCCGCCCCAGCCCCAGCGGCGTCTCACCCCGGACACTCTCGCCGCCGCCATCCGCCTGGCCGCCTCCGACGCCCGGATGGCGGCGGCCGCCGCCGAGTTCGGGCAGCGCGTGCGGGCCGAGGCCGGGACTACTCGCGCCGTCACGATTCTGGAGTCGCTGGTATGACCATGAACCACCTCCGCGACCTGGCCAGCGCCACCGACCGGGACGCTTTCTTGGCCAAGCTGGCGGCCGAGGGGCCGGTCAGCCGCGGCGTGTATCTGGACGGCACACCGCTGTGGTTGGTCACCGGCCATGCCGCGAGCCTCATCGTGCTGACCGACCCGCGCTTCAGCAGCGACCCGGCCAAACAGGCCACCTTCGACCTGGCCGCATCCGCCGGTCTGCCTGATGACGTGGCTCCGTACCTGCTGCGCACGCTCGGCGCCTACGACCCGCCGGACCACACCCGGCTGCGGCGGCTGGTGTCGCGGGCGTTCACCGCCCGCCGCATCGAGCGGCTGCGCCCGCGCATCCAGCAGATCGCCGAGGAGTTGCTGGACGGCCTGCCGGAGCAATTCGACCTCATCGAGTGCTTCGCCTACCCACTGCCGATCCAGGTCATCTGTGAACTGCTCGGCGTGCCTGCGGAAGATCGCGCTACCTGGCGGGTGTGGGCCGGCGACCTGACCGCCCCGGACCCGGCCCGGATCGCGGCCGGGGCACGCGGGCTTGTGGCGTACATGGCCCAGCTCATCGCCCGCAAGACGGGCCAGGGCGGCGATGACCTGCTGTCGGCGCTCATCACCGTGCGGGACGACGATGGGGACCGGCTCAGCGAGCACGAGCTGATCGCGTTGTCCGTCAGCATCCTGATCGCCGGCCACGAGACCACGGTCGGCCTCATCAGTCAGAGCGTCCACCTGATCCTCACCCGGTCGCTGCAACTCGGCGACGATGACATCGCTCGTGCGGTGGAGGAGTTCCTGCGCTACAGCGGTCCCGCCGAGATCGCCGTCCTGCGCTACGCGCTCGAACCGGTCGAGCTCGGCGGCGTCACCATCGGCGCGGGTGAGGCCGTCCAGGTGGTGTATGCGGCGGCCAACCGCGACCCGGGCCGCTTCGACCGTCCGCACCAGCTCGACCCGCATCGCGCGGACAACGCCCATCTCGGTTTCGGCCACGGCATCCATTACTGTCTGGGCGCCGCACTGGCCCGCGCCGAGACCGAGATCGCCCTCAGCACCCTCCTGCGCCGCTTGCCGGGGCTGGAATTGGCCGTGCCCGCTGACCAGATCGGCTGGCGGCCCGGCCTGCAACGGGCGCTGGCCGCCCTGCCGGTGCGCGTCCGGCCGAGCTGAGTATTGTCGATCGACGGGCCGCAGGCCAGGAGTTACAGGTCGGCCTGGAGGTAGACGGCGGTGAGGTAGCGCAGCATCTCGGCGGATCCGGCCGCAGCACGGTAGGCCGACCCGACCGCTGGGATGCGACCGCCGACGCACTCGCCATGACGCAGTGCTCAGATGAGTAGTTCGGTCGGCGGAGTCCGGCGGTGGACTTCGCGTGCCGCCTCATGGGAGCGGGTCCGGTGGAGCCGAATCCGTTATGTGGCAGTTTTCGCTTCCTGATACGTTATTGACAGGTGTGTCGGGAAGTCAGGTCGGCAAGTGAGCGACCCGACCCCTGCCGAAGGAGCGGAGTTCCATGCCCGGCACCACCGCCACGCGCACTTCCTACATGTTCAATCGGAGCACCTGGCACCCGCGCCACCTTGGACGAAGGGCTGGCCTGGATCGACATGGCCGGGCTGGCCGTCCTGGCCGGCATCGGGTTCACCGTGTCGCTGCTGATCGGAGAACTGGCGTTCAGCACGGGACAGGCCGACACGCGGGTCAAGATCGCGGTCCTGGCCGGTTCCCTGGCCGCGGCCTTGCTGGCCACGATGATCCTTCGACTGCGCGCCCGCCTCTACCGGCGAATCCATCAGGCCGAGACCGCCGACTCCGACCACGATGGGATCCCCGACCTCTACCAGCAGACCAAGTTCTTCGCCTGCGGCAGCCTAGCTGCCGGTGCAGAGAGAAAACCTGTCCCGTCCGAATCCCGCCCGGACCGGCACCCCGGCCTCCGGTGCCTCCAGGCCCAGGTGATCGGGGTTGAGGAACCCAGGAACAGCAGTTATCGCTGAGATTGATCTTGTGCGGGGTCTAGTCGCTGGCAGGCGCACGAGAGGGCTCGCGTCGTCGTCGCCGCTGGCTGGCCTTCGAGGAGGCTGAGTGCTGAAATTTAGCGCCAGGGAGTTGATCTTCGTACCGGTTCGGTGACGGCCCCCGTTTGGGCTGGTTGTGGGCCCTACGTTCCTGGGTCATGCCCTTCGAATTTCTCTCTGATGTGCAGATCGCCCGCTATGGCCGCTTCCCGAAGGAGTCCTCGGCTGCGGAGCTGCAGCAGTTCTTCCAGCCATAAGGCGGCCCGGACGATGGCATCGGCGATGAAGGTGCTGGCGGCCGTGCCGAGACAGGAACGGCTGCACCGTGCGCTGGGTGATGTCGTGCCGTCCGTTAGCGCTTGTCAGGGCACCTGTAGATCTGTCCTCATGAGGAAACGGCGCTATCTGCGGCCCGAGAGCGGCTTCAAGGCTCCCCGCTTCCTCCCGGCAGCGCCGGCCCCGCACGTCCACCGCATGGCGTAGCAGGCGGACGGCCCCCGCGCCGAGGCGACGCGGGGACCCCGGTTTCGAAGACGTCTAGGCGACCTTGTTGATGTGCCAGCTCTGGTTCTCGCCGCCCCAGCAGCGGGCCTGGACTACCCTGGCGCCGTTGGCGGGGTCCACGTTGGCCACGTCCAGGCACATACCACTGTGCTTGGCGATGACGCGCCTGGTGCCGTCGGCGTTCTTCTTGAGCCGCCACCGCTGGTTGGCTTTGAAGCTGCAGGTCGCCTGGATCACGGCCGCCGCGTTCGCGGTGCTCGCGAAGGCGACGTCCAGGCACTTGCCGCTGTGCCTGGCGACGAACACGTACGACCCGTCGTCGAACTTGCGGGCCTCCCATTGCTGGCTGAGCACTCGGTCCAGGCACTGCCACTGGTGCGTCGGGGTGGCGTGCAGGGTGCTCCCGTGCAGTACGTCCAGGCACTTGCCGCTGTGCTCGGCGACGAACTTGTAGTAGGTGGTTTCGGCGTGGGCGACCCCGGTTCCGGTGAGGGCGAGGCCGGCGGCCGCGGTCAAGGCCACGGTGAGAGCACGGCGGACTGTTGCGAAAGACATGATCGTTCTCCCTTTCATGTGATCCAGAGTGGGTGTGACGAGCGGATTCCTCACGAGTAGGGCCTACTCATTTCTGGACTGATTCCGGGATCCCGGGTTCTTGGCGAGCCACGCCAGGGCCAGGCCGCCGAGGAGAGCCGTGGGCTGGTGGGAGGGGAGCAGCACCGCGACCAGGGCGGCGAGGACGAGCAGGACGCACGCTCCGCGAGAGACGCTGCGGCGGCGCCAACCGGCCACGGCCAGCGTGACGAAACCCACCGCGCACAGCAGCATCTTGGGCACCACGCCGAGGAAGCCGGCCAGACCTGGGCCCTCCCACTGGGCGTCGGTGACCCTCCCTGCGAAGTCCACGCCCACGGTCGCCATGGCCCACGCGGTCGCGGCGAGAAAGGCACAGCCCAGGCCGGCGGTGACGGCGCCCCAGCGGGGCAGCCGAAGCGGGCCTCCGAGCGCGGGCAGGGCGAGAGCGATCGCGAGGAAGCCGAAGGCGATCAGCACGTTGGCGGTGACGCAGAGCGGGCTGCGCACGGCCTCGCGACCGCTGAGGTCGGACAGCAGGAAGAAGCTGGAGATGTACGCGGCCGCGCCGGTCGCGCCGACCAGGCCGCCGGCGACGACGGCGAACTGCGGAGTGAGGACCCGGCTCACCGGAGCCTGGGAACCGTACGAGGTCGTGGACATGGCGTTTCCTTTGCGAGCGATCGGCGGTGGTGGCCGTCGGCGGAGGAGCGGGCCGACGTCAGCAAGAGTGCGGCGCGGGCGGCGTCGTGGTCAGCGGCCGTGCGGCCGATTTCGCCGTTCCGCCCCCGGGTGGAATCGCCCGATGGGTTCCCCCTCACGGGGGAATGAGCGTTCCGCCGGACGGCGGTATCGCGGCCCGGGCGCGGAGCCGTACGCTCCGATCATGGGTGTGACGGCGCCGCCGGACGGACGGCGGGAGCAACTGCTGGACCTACTGTTCGCGCTGGCCCTCGCCGCCGTGACCGTCGCCGACGTCCTCACCCACGATCCGGCCTCCGCGCTCCCGCAGCCCGAGCCGGACGCCGGGCTCGCGGCCTTGGCGCTGATCGCCGCGCTGTCGCTCGCCGTGCGCAGGCGGTGGCCGCTCGCCGCCCTCGGGGTCACGCTGGCCGCGAACACCGCGTTCGAGTGGCTGAGGTGGGATCCGGGGCTGGTCGGGGTCTGTGTGCTGTTCGCGCTGTACGCGGTGGCCGCCTGGCGGCCGGTCCCGCTCTCGCTGGCCTGCCTGGCGGGCACGTACGCGATCACGTTCGCTGTCCTGGTGCTGCGCTCACTGGACACCTTCTCGCTGGCCACTTTGCCCGAGTCGGGGTTCTTCGCCGTGGCCTGGGCGCTGGGGTTCTACGTTCGCCGGTGGCGGCTGGGCAGGGAGGAGGCGATGGCGCGGGCGCTGGAAGCCGAGCGGAGCCGGGCCGCCGTGGTGGAGCAGGCCGTGTTCGCCGAACGGCTGCGCATCGTCCGCGACCTGCACGACATCGTCTCTCACACGCTGTCGGTGATCACCGTGCAGTCAGGTATCGCCCGGCACCTGGTCGACCAGCGACCCGAGCAGGCTGGGCCCGCACTGTCGGCCATCGAGGAGGCCGCCCGCGCCGCGCTGGAAGATCTGCGCCGCATGCTCGGCCTGCTGCGCACACCGTCTCCACTGCCCGACGCTCCACCCCGCCATGACGATGAACTCGGCACGGTCGTCCCCGCTGGGCGGGAGCGGCTGCTCGACCTGCTGACCGGCCTGGCGGTGACCGCAGTGGCGGTCAGCAGCGTGCTGATCACCGACCCGACCGACGCCTACACCTATCACGACCCCGACGCGTGGCTGGAGCTGCTCGCCCTCGGCGCGAGCCTGCCACTGACCCTCCGGCGCCGCTTCCCCATGAGCGTGCTGACCGCGGTCGCGGCCGCGACGTACACGATCGCCGGGCTCGGCCACAACGCCGGGCTGACCCCTCTGTGCATGGTGATCGCGCTCTACACGGTCGCAACGGAGCGTCCGCAACGGTTCGCGGTGGCGGGCCTCGCCCTCGTCTACGCCGGGATGGGCGGCCTCGCCCTGCTCGGCGCGCCGTACTTCGATCACCCACTCGCCCTGGTCACCGTGGCGGCGATCACCGTGGTCTGGGCGCTCGGCCGCTACGCCGGGCACCGGCGGCTGACCATGCACCGGGCGGTCGAGCAAGCACTGGACGCGGAACGGCGCCGCGCGCGGGAGGCCGAGCGGGCCATCGTCGAAGAACGCCTGCGCATCGCGCGTGAGCTGCACGACGTGGTCTCACACACGCTGTCGGTCATCGCCGTCCAGTCGGGCGTAGCCGCTCACCTCATCGGCATCCAGCCGCACAAGGCCGCGCCCGCGCTCGCCGCAGTCGAGGAAGCCGGCCGCACCGCCATGGAAGATCTGCGCCGCATGCTCGAGCTGCTCCAACCGGAAACCGGATCGGCCGGTCTGGCGCCCGCGCCCGGTCTGGACGAGTTGCGCCTGCTGGCCTCCGTACACCGAGCCGCCCACGGCCCGATCGAGCTGGAGATCGACCCGGCGGTCGCCGACGCACCGGAAAGCCTGCGGCTGACCGTCTACCGGGTGGTGCAGGAAGCGCTGACGAACGCCCGCAAGCACGCCCCCGGCAGCCCGGTGCGAGTCGGCGTGCAGGCCGCCCACGAACACATCGACATCCGCATCGACGACGACGGCCCGGGCTCGCCCACCACCAGCGGCGGATTCGGCCTGGTCGGAATGGGCGAGCGCGTGGCACTCTTCGACGGGACGCTGGAGGCCGGCCCACGCCCGGACGGCGGCTTCCGCGTCCACGCCACACTGCCGGCCGCAACGGAACGGGTGAGCCCATGACAACACCCCTGCGCGTCGTGGTCGTCGACGACCAGGAGCTGGTCAGGGCCGGATTCGTCGCCCTGCTATCAGCCACCCCCGACCTCGAGGTCGCCGGCGAGGCCGGGCAGGGCGAGGAGGCCGTACGGGTGGTCCGCGCCACCCGCCCGGACGTGGTGCTGATGGACGTCCGCATGCCGGTGCTCGACGGCATCGAGGCCACCCGCCGCATCACCGCCGACCCGGCGTGCGCGCAAACGAAGATCGTCGTACTGACCACCTTCGGCCTGGACGAGTACGTCTTCGGGGCGCTGCGCGCCGGCGCAGTGGGATTCCTGCTCAAGGACACCCCTCCGGCCGAGCTGCTACGCGCGGTGCGGGTGGCCGCCGACGGCGACGCGCTGTTGTCCCCGTCGATCGCGCGCCGCCTCATCGAGGCGTTCGCCGTCACCCCGCCGACCGCCGTGGACATAGGTGATCTGCCCGAGCTGACCGAACGGGAGGCCGACGTGCTGCGTCTGGTCGCCCAGGGCCTGTCCAACGCCGACATCGCCGAACGGCTGTACATCGGCGCGGCGACGGTCAAGACGTACGTCAGCAGGCTCCTCACCAAGCTGGACGCCGCCACCCGGGTCCATCTGGTGATCCACGCCTACGAGAGCGGGCTGGTCACGCCGGGCGGCGAACGCCGGCCCGCGTGACCGTCCGGTCATCCGGTCGCCCGCCCGCTGTCATGAACCCCCTCGAACCGCGGCACCGCTACCGTCACCTCGCCGAAGATCACGCCACTGCCATTCGCATCGCCATTGCCCCGCCCACGCTCAAGGCCATCTCGACCCCCGCGGTCTCCTCCTTCTGCCGGTGGGCCGTCCGCCAGGACCGCCTCGACACTCACCCCATGGGCAAGATCGACGCCATCAAGGTACCGAAGACCCTGCCCCGGCCCGCGGTGGCCGACGACGTTGCCAAGGTCCTGGGGATGATCTGCAGCAGAAGACCCCGCAAGGATGTCCCCCTGGACCGGCTCCGCGACCGGGTCCTGTTCGAGATGATCTATGTCTGCGGAGCACGCGCCGCCGAAGGCTGCGGCCTCGCCCTCGAAGACTCCGGCCTCCGCCAGGACGACGAACACGTCCGCATCCACGGCAAGGGCGGCACCGTTCGCACCGTCCGCCTCGACGACCGCGGTTACGTCGCCCTCCTCAAGCTCTACCTCGCCCGCGTCGGCTACCGGTTCGGCCCCGCCTTCCGCGCCAGCATCAACGGCAACGGAGGACCACTGTCTTACGACGCCGCGCACCACCGCTGGGAGCTGGGAGGGCGACTGCGAAGCGGCCGGAGTCGAGATCGACGTCCCCCAGCTCCGCCACGCCCATGCCACCGAACTCATCAACGCCGGCGCCTCCATCGAAGTCGTCCGCCGCCGCCTCGCCCACGCCTCCACCGAGGCCACCCAGCTCTACACCCTGCTTGCCGACGAGGTCGCCGACGCCGAGATCCGCGCCGCCGCGACCCCCGCTGACCTGCCCACAAACCCTCTGCACTTCACCAGACACAACCGAGATCAATCTCAGCGATAAGTGCTGTCGCAGGTTCCTCAACCCCGATGATGACCGAGGTTGCGTCCCCACGATGCCGGCCGGCTGTCGTGATCCCGGCGGTCGCTGTCATGGGTGCGTCTGCTAGGCGGGCGGATACAGGCCGGCCTGGCGGTAGACGGCGGTGAGGTAGCGCAGCATCTCGGCGGCGTCCGGCGGATCCGGCTGCAGCACGCGATAGGTCACCGCCCCGGCCATCATGTCGATCAGCACGTCCAGGTCGGCGTCGGGTGCCACCATGCCGTCCTGCTGGGCGCGACGGAGCATGGCGGCGGCCAGCTCGCGGCGGGGCAGGATGTAGTGCCTCCAGTAGACGGCCATCAGCGATGGATGGCTCACGGCGGAGCCCATGATGCGGGCGACCAGTGCGCGGAAGTCGGGGCTCGCGGCCATCTCGGCCGCTGCGGGAAGGATGTGTTCGATGATGGCCTGCGGCGGTAGGGCGGAGACGTCGGCGGCCGACGGTGTCACCTCGTCGCTGACCCACCGTTCGATGGCCTGGGCGAGCAGGTCCTCTTTGGTGCTCCAGCGGCGGTAGACGGTCAGCTTTCCCACCCCGGCGCGCTTGGCGACCTGTTCGATGCTGGTGCCCTCGACGCCGCGCTCGACGAACAGCTCCAGCGCGGCGTTCAGGATCGCGGTGTCGGTCTCGGGGTCGCGCGGGCGTCCGCGCCCTCGGGTGGCGGTCATCCGAGGGCTCCGTCCAGCCAGCGGGCGAGCTCGGTGGGGCCGCCCTTGCAGGCCAGGTGGGCGTCCGGGCGTACGAGCATGGCGAGCCCGCTTGCGGGCCCTGCGGCGCGGAGGCTGACCACCTGGTCGCCGAGCCGCTGCCGGGCTGCCTCGAAGGCGGCCTGATCGCCGAGCACGGCCCACTTCCCGCGCAGCTCGGCGTGCAAGCGGGTGCGGCTGCCGTCGGGGCGTTCGCAGGCCAGGTCGCCGATGCGGTCGCCGGGGCGGGGCTTGCGACCGCGCCCACCGAGCGGGCCGCGCCGGTAGCTCACCCACAGCTGGGAGGTCGTGTACGTGGTCCAGCGCTGGATCCATGCCTGGTTGAACACCCGCATCAGCACCTGGTCGCGCAGGAGGCGGCCGAGCGGGCTGCCGGCGATGTTGACCTTGGTGGCGGCGGTGCTGCCGCGCAAGACCTGGGTGGCCAGCGGACGGCGTTCGGCCTGGTAGGTGTCGAGCAGCCGCTCTGCGGCCCGCCCCTGCACGACCAGGGCCAGCTTCCAGGCGAGGTTCTCGGCGTCGCCGAGCCCGGTCAGCATGCCCTGCCCACCGAACGGAGCATGCACGTGGGCGGCATCCCCGGCCAGCAGGATGCGCCCGTCGCGGTAGGTATCGGCCAGCCGCCGGTGGACGCTGAACAACGACGCCCAGGTGACGTCGTGCAGACGCAGGCTGGTCAGGCCGGTGCGTTCGGGCAGGATGCGTCGCATGCGTTCGGCGATCTGTTCCTCGCCGGGTTTGTCGTCGCGGAAGGTGGCGTCGTAGGCGAGCAGCCGCCACTGATCGCCTGGCATCGGCATGGCGCCCAGCACGCCGTCGGGGTGTGCCCAGCCGCTGGTGCCCGACCGATCGAGGCCAGTATCGGTGCCGACGTCGAGGCGGCCGTCGACCAGCAGAAACCGTTCGCTGACCTTCACCCCGGGAAAGCGAATCCCCGCCAGCTTTCGAACCGCGCTGGCGCTCCCGTCACAGCCCACCAGCCAGCCCGCCCGGATGGTACGGCCGTCGGCCAGCGTCGCGGTGACTCCGGCCGCGTCCTGCCGCAAGGAGGCCAGTCGCTTATCCCATTCCGGCTGTCCACCCAACTCGGCAAGCCGCTCACGCAGCTGTGCCTCGACCCTGGCCTGGGAGATCACCATCGGTGGAGCCGCGGTGCCCAGCCCTGGGTCGCCGAACCGGATCTTCATCATCGGACGGTTCCCGGCGTAGGTGGTGATCGTCATCGCCCGTACCGACTCCTGCGGCAGATCGCCGAGGGCGTCCAGGCGGTCCAGCACCTCCGAGCCGCGGGCGTGCACGAAGTTCGCGCGTGACGTGGTGGCCGGGCCCTCGGCCTTGTCGATCACGCGGACCGAGACACCGTGCTGCAGCAACGCGCACGCCAGCGCCAGGCCCACCGGCCCGGCGCCGACCACCAGAACATCGGTCTCCATGATCAGCCTTCGATTTATTAACGGAACGGGATCGTAAACATAATCGCGCAACCACTCTGGTGTGTCCAGAGGATGGCGCCTTGCTTCAGATGGCAACTCGTCGGGGTGGGCTATAAGGGGTCGCCTCTGTTGCCCTTGCGGGCGCGGTACCTGATCCAGGCGTGCAGGGCCAGGCCGACGGCGACCGCCATGGCGGCGGGCTACAGCAGCGTCGCGGACCCGCCCGTGGCCAGCCAGACGACGGTGAAGGCGATGAAGACGGTTGCCCGGAGGAGAATGCCGTGGCCCACTCTGTCCACCTGCCTGTATATCGGTTGTGGGTGCTGACGCTGGTCAGAGGAGGTAGCGCAGCCACAGGTACGGCGCGACCAGGGCGACAGTGACCACCGTGACGATCAGGCCGTATTTGGTGAACTGCCAGAAGCTGA
>NZ_JBIUCF010000089.1:0-33105 GCF_044593615.1 Nonomuraea sp. NPDC051941 | reverse complement strand
GTGTGGGAGAGTAGGTCGCCGCCGGACAATCTTTGAGGGGGTTCGACGCCTTGGGCGTCGGACCCCCTTTTTTTTGTGTGCTGTGCCGGCTGTGAGGGGAGCTGTGAGGCGTTCCCTCGCGGCCGGCTGCCCGCCCGCACCCGACGGCCCAGGACGCGTGTCCACGCGCCTGAGGCGTTGGCCCGGGTGCCGCATTCTCATACGTATGCCGTCGCGCCCATCCACGCCGCTGCGCATCGGTCTGCACCCGCACCGAATTCGCCGGCCGTCTCCGTCGCCTCCTCGGTCTGCACCCCTGTACCGAATTCGAGTGCCGGCTCCGTCGCCTCCGTTGAATAGAGGACGGGCATCGGCCGGGCTCGGCTGGCGACCACAGTCGAATAGACGATCGGCATCATGCCGGCTCGGCGGGCGACCACAGAGGGTGACTTCCGGCGGCGAGAGGGAGTCGGCGAGGGCGAATTGGCGGGGCTCTGTGTGGTTCATCCCGATGGCTACTCTCTGCATCCGCCCACGAGTAACCGGAGAGCCCAGCAGGCAGCGCGCCGCGCGATTAGGCTGGAAAGCCTTGGCTGGTGAAGGCGTCGACAGTGGAGAGGCGCACGTGACCGTTGGCGGGCTGTGGTCGGATATCCAGATGCAAGCGGGCTGCAAGCTGTACAAAATGGAATTAGGGCTGGGCGTGTCGCGTGGCGAATGCGGAATCGTCGGTTACCGTCCAATGTGTAGGGACGTGCCGATTACGGTGAGTTCCTGAGGAAAGGACAAGCCGATGGGGGCAGTGCGCAAGGTGGTGAGCTACCTTGGCCTGAGCGGGGTCGATCACTACGACGAAGGCTATGACGACGACGAGAACTACGAGGACGAGTACGTCCCCGCGACCGAGCGGGCCGCCAGGCGGTGGCGCGCGAACGTCGACTCGTCACGAATCGTGATGGTCCAGCCGCTCAAGTACAACGACGCGCCGTTGATCGGCCAGCACTTCCGTGACGGACAGACGGTAATCATGGACGTCTCGGGCATGGCTATGCCTGAGGCGACGAGGATGGTCGACTTCGCCGCCGGGCTGGCCTATGGGTGCGAAGGGCGGATCGAGCGCATCGCCGACCGCGTCTTCCTGCTCGCGCCGGCGCACGTGGAGATCGAGACCACCTGAGTGTGGTAACCGGGCCGCTGGGCCGTGGTCGGCGCGCAGAGGCGGGCTGCGCTGACCACGACCGCCCGGCGGGGTCGAGCCGGTGGCCGGGTACGGAGGCGGATGGTCAATGCGCCACCGACCTGGGCCATTCAGGCGGGCCGCCAGCGAGTCGCGATCCGCTGGCCCCTGGGCGGGTACCTCATGACGACCAGCCCCCTGAACAGCCCAGATGCTGTCCACTTATCGGTGTGCGCTTCCTGACACGCCACCCGTCCACGGCACTCCGCCTGGACGGTCGCCGGAGCCGATTACCGTAAGTGTCCGCCCCGGTCCGCCGAGGGTTCGATGGCCGTGAGCGTCCAATCCGGCCACCAAAGGGCCGATGGCTGTAAGTGTCCGCCCGTTCGCTGACAGGCCGATGGCCGTGAGTGTCCAGTCGGGCCACCATGGGGTTGATGACTGTGAGAGTCCGCCCGTCGGCCGCGGCGGGCCGATGCCGTGAGGTCTGGTCCGATGGCCGAGCGGTCCGATGGCGATGAGCGTCCAGTGCGTTGGGTGTGGGGCCGTTGGACGTAAGCCATCATCCCATTGGCCGAGTGGACCGGCGGTCGGAAACGTCCTGTTCGCATCGCCAAGCGGCCGACATCCGCATGTGCCTAGTCCGTTCGTCAAGCGGCTGACGACCCGCAAGCGTTCTGTCCGTATCTCGTGCGGCCGACGATCATAAGCGCTCCGTCCGTTCGCCAAGTGGCTGGCGACCGCGAGCGTCCTGTCGGGTTCTCACGCAGCCGACGATCATAAGCGCCCTGCCCCTATGTCAGGCAGCCGATGAACGGAAGCGTTTAGCCCGGATCTCACCCGCGCCGATGAGCGAGAGCGTCCAGCCTGCGTCTCACGCGCGCCGATGAGCGTAGCGTTCAGTCCGGTGGCCGTAAGTGAGTCGGCAGTGGCCCTTTGCGGGGGAGTGGGGTCAGCTGGCGCGGGGGCCGCGGCGGATGAGGCGGGTCAGTTCGGCTGCGTCCTCCGTGGCCTGCTTGGCGCGCTCGTCCGCCTCCCTCGCGTACGCGTGCAGGGCCCACACCGCCCCCTCCGCCAGCTCCTTCAGCTCGCTGACCTGGGCGGCCACGTACCGGCCGTCGGCTTCGACGAGTTTGCGGCGCTGCCAGAGCTGCCAGCCGGCCAGGCCGATCATGGCCACCGCGGCGGCGGCGAACAGGCGGCTGGAGATGACCGCCCCGACGAGGCAGGCGATGCCGGCCACGATCAGGACCATGGCCGCCCACGGACGGGGGCGGGGCATGACGCCGTCCTCGACGAGCGCGGCCTCGGCGGCGGCCAGCGACGACGCCTCCGGGCCCTCCGGGCGCAGGTGGATGCGGTGGCCGAGAAGGGCGACGGTGAGCGTGGTGGGCGGCGCGAGGCGGCTGTCGGCTTCGAGCTCCTCGGCCACGCCGCGCAGGATCGGCCCCGCCACGTGCAGGGCGATCGCCGCCAGGTGCGGGTCGGAGCCGGGGCGGAGGTCCTCGAGCAGGTACGAGTTGAGCGAGGCCATCGGGCCGGCCGGGCCGCCGAGGCCGATCAGGAAGCGCAGGATGGCGAGCGGCTCGTCCTCCGCCCAGCTGGAGGCCGGGCTGCCCGAGCTGTTGTCGAGCGAGATGGCGGTGTCCTGATCGGCCTGCCGCGTCGAGGTGATCTCGGCGCACCGCCCGCGCAGTCTCGCGAGGCGGGCGGCCGCCATGGCGGGTCTGGCCAGTTCGGGGATCTCGGCCATCTCTGGGAAGTCGACCAGCGATGGCGGCACCACGACCGACGGCTCGCCCGGCACCAGCGCCTGCACCCATTGCTCCGGGTCGGCGTGTTCCTGGACGGCCAGGGCATCGAGTTTGCGCAGCACGAAGATCTTGCCGGCGGGGCCGTACGCCCCCCGGGCGGCGGCCAGCCAGAGCGAGCGCTGGCCGTGGGAGACTGGCCGGTCGAGTGAGAGCTCGCCAAAGGCGGTGCCTAGCCAGGAGGCGTGGATGCGGCTGCCCTGCCCGGAGACCGCGAGGGCCAGGCAGAGGAACAGCGCGGTCTGCTGCTGGTCACGCCCGGCGGCCCTGCTCAGCGGCTCCAGCGGGTCGTCGCCCGCGAGGATGGCGACCAGCGCTTCGATGGCCGGGGGCAGCCAATAGCCGGGTATATCGCGAAAACCTGGTGCGGCGGGAGGCGCGGCGCCCTTGGCGGCGAGGTGAGCGAGCAGCGCCTCAGCGTAGCGATGCAACTCCGTAGCCGCTGGGGGGCTCGCAGTAAGGTCCGTGCTCAAGGCAGAGAACTCCCCCATTTCGGCCTCAATTCATGACCGCGTAAAGCCTAGCCGTTCGGGCGCGCCAACCAGGTGAAGGCGCGCCCACGGCGGATCTGCGGGCTTTGAGCCAACTGCCTGTTACATACGCTCGGGAACGGGGATACCTAGTAGGTTGAGCCCCTTCTCCAGAACGTCCAGGACCAGCTTGCACAGGGCCAGCCGGTGTTGCCTGGTCTCCGGGTCGACGCCTTCCTTGGTCACCGGGCACTCATCGTAGAACGTGCTGAAGAGGCTGGCGGTCTGGAACAGGAAGTTGCACAGCCGGTGTGGCTCGGACTCGGTGGTGGCCTGGGAGACCACCTCGCCGAAACCGAGCAGCTGGAGGCCCAGCGCGCGCTCGGCCGGTGCGGCCAGCACGATGGGGCTCGTCGCGTCGGCCGGAGCCATCTCCGCCTTGCGGAAGATGGAGCGGATCCTGGCGGTGGCGTACTGCATGTAGGGGCCGGTGTTGCCGGTGAAGCTGATCATGCGGTCGAAGTCGAGGACGTACTCGCTGTCGTGACTGACCGACAAATCGGCATATTTCACCGCGCCCATGCCGACGGCGTGCGCGATCTCCTGTGTGGTCGCCTCGTCGTAGCCCCGGTCGGCGATGGCCGCCGTGGCCCGGTCGACGGCCTCCTGGAGCAGGTCCATCAGCTTGACGGACTCGCCGGAGCGGGTCTTGAACCGGCGCCCGTCCTTGCCCAGCATCATGCCGATCTGGACGTGCTCGGCCGAGACCGAGTCGGGCAGCCAGCCCGCCAGCCGCGCCCCTGCGAACACCATCCGGAAGTGCAGCGCCTGCTCGTTGCCCACGACGTAGAGGATGCGCTCGGCCTTCAGGTCGTGGACGCGGTAGCGGATCGCCGCCATGTCGGTGGTGGCGTAGCCGTACCCGCCGTCGCTCTTCCTGATGATCAGCGGCAGCGGCTTGTCGTCGGAGCCGGTGAAGCCGGGCGGGAACACGCAGAGCGCGCCGTCGCTGATCACCGCCGTCCCGGCCGCCTCGAGGTCGTCGCACGTCTTCTGGAGCATGGGGTTGTACATGCTCTCACCGGCGAGGTCGGCATCGGTCAGCGTCACGCCGAGCAGCTGGTAGACCTTGTTGAAGTAGCGGACGGTGGCTTCCATGAACACGTGCCACAGCCGCATCGTCTCAGTGTCGCCCGACTGCAGCGTGGTCACCCGCACCCGGGCACGCTGCCTGAAGTCGTCGTCGGAGTCGAACTTCGCCCGCGCCGCCTGGTAGAACTCCGTGCCCTGGCCGGCCTCCAGCTGCGCGACCGCGGCCTCCTCGCCGATCTCGAGCAGGTGCTCGATGAGCATGCCGAACGGCGTGCCCCAGTCGCCGAGGTGGTTCTGCCTGATCACGGTGTTGCCGAGGTGCTCGTGCAGGCGGGCCAGCGAGTCGCCCACGATCGTGGTGCGCAGGTGGCCGACGTGCATCTCCTTGGCCGCGTTGGGCGCGGAGTAGTCGATCACCACGGTCTGCGACGGCGTGATCGTGCCGACGCCGAGCCGCGGGTCGGCCAGCATCCGCCTGGCCTCGGACTCGATCCACGAGTCTTCGAGGGTGATGTTGAGGAAACCGGGGCCGCTGACCTCGACCGTGCCGGGGAAGTCGGACAGCTCCGTCTTGATCGCCTCGGCGACCTCCCGCGGCGCCCGTCGCAGTCGCTTGGCCAGGCTCATCGCGACGTTCGCCTGGAAGTCGGCGAACTGGGAGGGCCGGATCAGCGGATCTGCGTCGGCGTGCTCGGAGCCGAACGCGCGGGCCAGCGCCTGCTGGACGCGCTCGGTGAGCATTATCTGCGGGTCGGTCATGTTCTAAGGGTACCGGCGACCTTGACAGCGACGCTTATCATTACTGCCGCCACGATCGAGATGCCGACGGCGGTCAGATCGTTGCTGAGGTCGCCGGGTTCGAGGGCGAAGAAGTGCCGTACGAAGGGGATCGTCAATCCGATCGCGAACGCCGCCGCCATCGAGGCGACCAGCGCGATCCGCCACCAGTTGAGCGGCCTGGCGATCAGCACGAGCACCCACCAGGTGGTGAGGAAGAGCGTGATCACCGCCGACGTCTGATCCTCGACGAGCGTGGACGTGCCGCTGTGGGCGGCCCAGAACGACAGCAGCACCGCCGCCGCGCACAACACCCCCGCGGGTACGGCGAAGCGCAGCACCCTGGGGACGAACCCCGGCTTCGAGCGCTCGAACGTGGGCGCGAGCGCGAGGAAGAGCGCGGGGACGCCGATGGTCAGGGCGTTCGTCAGGGTGGAGTGGCGGGGCGCGAACGGGAACATGACCCCGGCCACGCCGACCAGCAGCGACAGCACGATCGCGTAGAAGGTCTTGGTGAGGAAGAGGTTGGAGACGCGTTCGATGTTGGCCAGCACCCGCCGTCCCTCGCCCACGACGTGCGGCAGCGTGGCGAACTTGTCGTCGAGCAGCACCACCTGCGCGACCGCCTTGGTGGCCGGGCTGCCGGCGCCCATCGCGATGCCCAGGTCGGCGTCCTTGAGCGCGAGCACGTCGTTCACGCCGTCGCCCGTCATGGCCACGGTGTGGCCCCTGGCCTGGAGCGCGGTGACGAACTGCCGCTTCTGCCGGGGGCTGACGCGGCCGAACACGGTGTGGGAGTCGAGCAGCTCGCCCAGCTTGGCCTCGTCGTCGTAGGGGAGGTCGCGGGCGTCGATCGAACGGTGCGCGTCCGGGATCTCGAGGCCGGTGGCGATGGCGGAGACCGCGGTGGGGTTGTCGCCGGAGATGACCTTGACCGTGACGCCCTGCTTGGCGAAGTAACGGAGGGTTTCCTGGGCGTCGGGCCTGACGCGCTGCTTGAGCGTGACAAGCGCCACCGCCTCGACGCCTGCCCCGTCCTCCTCGATCTCCGCGCCGTCCGCGTCGATGCCTGTCCTGTCGGCCTCGATGGGCGTCCTGTCCGGCTCGGTGCGTGCCTCGGCCGCCAGAGGTGCGGGCAGGGTGCGGGCGCGGCCCAGGACGAGCACGCGGGCACCGGTGGCGGCCAGCTCGGCGGCCCGGTCGTAGGCGTCCCCGCCGTCGAGCAGCACGTCCGGCGCCCCCAGCACCCACGCGCCCCGCTCGCCGAAGTGGGCCCCGCTCCATTTACGCGCCGACGAGAACGGCACCGTCTCACCGGCCGTCCACCCGTCCCGGGCGCTCTGGTAGCGGGCCCGGATGGCCTGGGCGGTGGCGTTCGGCGAGTGGTCGAGGTGGGCCAGGGCGGCCAGCGCGTCCTCGACCGGGTGGCCGTCGCGCAGGGGCAGTACCTGGTCGAGGTCCATGCCGCCGGCGGTGAGCGTGCCCGTCTTGTCCAGGCACAGCACGTCCACCCTGGCCAGGCCCTCGATCGCGGGCAGCTCCTGGACCAGGCACTTGCGCCGGCCCAGCCGTACGACGCCGACGGCGAACGCGATCGAGGTCATCAGCACCAGCCCCTCGGGGATCATGGTGACGATGCCCGCGACCGCGCCGGTGATCGCGGTGCCGAAGTCGGCGGAGTGCTTGAGCTGGCTGTAGATCAGCAGGGCCCCGATGGGGATGACCAGCCAGGTGATGTACTTGATGAAGTTCGCCACGCCCTCGCGCAGCTCGGAGTGGGCGAGGTGAAACTTGCTCGCCTCTTCCGCGAGCTTCACCGCGTACGCGTCGGTGCCGACCCGCGTGGCCACGAACGCGCCCGCCCCCGCCACGGCGAAGCTGCCTGACAGGACCTCGTCGCCGGGCTGCTTGTGCACCGGGTCGGCCTCGCCGGTCAGCAGTGACTCGTCCACCTCCAGCCCGTCGGACTCGATCACCTCGCCGTCCACCAGCAGGCGGTCGCCGGGGGCGAGCAGGATCAGGTCGCCTAAGACCACCTGGCGGGGCTGGACCAGCCGTTCTTCGCCGTCCCGCCGGACCCGTACGGGTGCCTCGTTGATCACCGCGAGCTTGTCGAGCGTGCGCTTGGCGCGGAGCTCCTGGACGATGCCGATCAGCACGTTGGCCACGATGACCAGGCCGAACAGGCTGTCCTGCCACTCGCCGAAGATCAGGACCAGTGCCCAGAGCACGCCGATGACGAGGTTGAACAGGGTGAAGACGTTCGCCCTGACGATCGCGCTCAGCGACCTGCTCGACCGCCGCGGCACGTGGTTGGGCTTCGCCCCCGCCACCTGCGCCGAAGTGAGTCCGTTGGCCACTGTGGAGAGCCGGTCCACATAACCCCCTGTTTCTGTGGATCGGTCACACCCTACGGCGTCACCACAATCTGTGGGAGCGAGGTGTGGTGGCTGTCTTGTCGCCGATGCGGGCCACGATTCCGGCCGCGGACAGGTCGGCCGCGAGCTTGCAGGCCGCGCTGATCCCGTCGGCCCTGGACGAGCCGTGGGCGATCACGACGGTCCCGTTCAGGCCGAGCAACACGGCGCCGCCGTACGCCTCGGGGTCGAGGCGGCGGCGCAGCTCGCGGATGCGCGAGCGCTGCATCGCGGCGCCCAGCCTGGCCAGCCTGCTGTCGGTGACGGCCGCCCTGAGCTCGGAGAACGCGTAGCGGACCGCGCCTTCCATGGTCTTCAGCGCCACGTTCCCGGTGAACCCGTCGGTGGTGATCACGTCCACCTTGCCGGTCAGCAGGTCGTGTCCCTCGACGTTCCCCTCGAACCGGAGGCCGGGGGAGGCCAGCAGCAGCTCGTGGGCGCGCTTGACGAGCTTGTTGCCCTTCTCGGCCTCGCTGCCGATCGTGAGCAGGCCGACCCGGGGTGTCTCGATGCCGTACGCGAGCTCGGCGTAGGCCGCCCCCAGCTGGGCGAACTGCACCAGCATTTCCGGCTTGACCTCGGCGTTGGCGCCCGCGTCTATGAGCACGGTGGGGTTGGGGAGGGTGGGGATGGGGACCGCTATGGCCGGTCTCAGCACGCCTTGCTGGCCTTTGAGCCGCAGCCGGCCGGTGGCCACGATGCCCGCCGTCGAGCCCGCGGACACGACCGCGCCGGCGTCGCCGCGGCGTACGAGATGGCAGGCGACGGCGATGCTCGAGCGGGGCCGGCGCAGGCTCGCCAGCGCGCCCTCGTCCATCGCCAGGGCCTCCTCGGCCCGTACGATCGGGACCTCCTTGGTGGCGTCGTGGTCGGCGAGCGCCTCGTAGAGCACGCGGGGCGAGCCGACGAGCACGACGGACAGGCCGCGCTCCCGCACGGCGTGCACCGCTCCCGCGACGATCTCGTGGGGTGCGTGGTCGCCGCCCATGGCGTCGATCGCGATGGGCCTGCTGTCGGACAATGATCACCTCGTACGGCATCGAGCCCGCCGCCACGGCTTGACCGGAACGCGGGCTCGGTATGTCCGCATCGTAGGCAAGGCAGGTGCCAGGTTAACCGGCGGGTAGGCCCTGTTGGTTCCCCCGAGGGCCCCTTCCAGTCTCGCCGACCACCCGGCCCGCTCCCCACACCTCGCCCCCGGTCGCCCGGATCACCTCCCGGCGCCTACCGCGACCCCTTCGGACTTGCCGCACCGGGGCTCGGCGCTTGCGGCATCCGGGCGGGGTTCGCCGCACTGAGCTCCGGTGCCTGCCGCACCGGACTCCAGCGCCTGGGGCGGGCTTGCGGCACCGGTCCAGGCGTCTGTGGCGTTGGGGGCGGGGGCCTGCGGCACCGGGGTCCGGCGTCTGCGGCGGTTTCGCGCGACCGCCCCGGCCGCGCCCCCCGGGCACGCGAAGGCGTGGCCTACGACCGCCAGGTCCGCGAAGGCGCGGTGTACGACCGCCAGGTCCGCGAGGGCGCGGTGTACGACCGTCGGGTCCGAGAAGGCGCGTGGACGACCGCCGGGCCCGCTGAAGCACGGCGTACGACCCGTCGGGCCCGCGGGACGGGCGGCGATGGGACGGTGTCGCTGCCGGGCCGTGACGGGCGTTGTCGGGCGTACGGGACATGGGCTTCCCGAGACGCCCGCTCAGTGGAGGTTCCAGTCGTCCTTCCCGCGCGACACGATCACCTTGGAGAACTTCGACGCCCCCGTGACCCGGATCAGCGGCCCGTCGGCCTGCGAGCCGCCCGTCACGCTGCGCTTGCCGAACATGGAGCTGCCCTCGTCGATCACGTGCGCGTTGTCAGGAACGCGCACGATCAGCTTGCTGAACCAGGCGTTCGTCTCGATGGTGATCTCGCGGCCGGGCAGCACCGCGTCCGAGAGGTCGATGATGAGCGCCCCGAACCGGGCGGACAGCCGGGTGTTGCGGGAGGCCACCCACCGCCCCTTGCGGACGATCTTGCTGAACTTCGAGTCGATGACCTGCTGCTCGATGGCGGCGGGCACGTTTGACGCGGACACCTCGGGCAGATCCCGGGTGAGGGGGACGAGTTCGCCCACCGTCTTCGCCGCGTAGGCGACGTCCAGGCGGTCGGCGTGCTCGACGCTGGTGAGTCTTCCTGTGGCGAGGGCCTCTGACAGGACCGCGGCCACGCGGTCGCGGTCGGCGTCTGAGGCCCGCTGGTCAGGGTCATGGATCACGATAAATCAGTGTATGCCTATTCGCGATATGTCGCGAGTGCCCGCAAACCTCAAGGAAAACTTGGAGTCCAGCGGAACCGCTGACGTGCCTGACAGCGTCCGGGTATTAAGAACCGTAGACGCGCGACAAGGTCGTGAGGTTTACACGCGATCGAACAAAAAAGATGGGAACGGCCTAGTGATCTTGAACCAAGCTGGCACGCGACGCTTCAAGGCGTACACGTCCAAGCACCTCGACGAGCTCTTGAAGCGTGCGGGGCTCGGCGACGATGAGCGGCTGAAGGTCCGCGCCGTCGCCACTGTGCTGCCGTTCCGGACCAACGCCTACGTCGTCGATGAACTCATAGATTGGTCGGCCGCACCCGACGACCCGATTTACCGGCTCGTCTTCCCGCAGGAGGACATGCTTCCCGCGACCGACGTGGCCCGGCTGGCGGACCTGCTCAAGGCCGAGGCGCCGAACGTCGAGATCCAGGCGGAGGCGAACCGGGTACGTGCCCAGCTCAACCCGCACCCCGCCGGCCAGAAGGAGCTCAACGTCCCGAGTATGGGCGACGAGCCGGTGCCCGGCATGCAGCACAAATATTCAGAGACCGCGCTGATCTTCCCCAAGCAGGGGCAGACCTGTCACGCGTACTGCACGTACTGCTTCAGATGGGCGCAGTTCGTCGGGGACGCGGACCTGAAGTTCGCCTCCGACGACATCGGCCAGATGGTGGCCTACATTCGCCAGCATCCCGAGGTCACCAGCGTCCTGATCACCGGCGGCGACGCGATGATCATGGGCGAGCCCGTCATCAGGCGATATATCGAGCCTTTGTTGGACCTGGAGCAGCTCGAGTCCATCAGGATCGGCACCAAGGCGCTGGCCTACTGGCCGCAGCGCTTCACCACCGACCCTGACGCCGACGCCACGCTCGGGCTGTTCGAGGAGGTGGTGAACGCGGGCAAGAACCTCGCGTTCATGGCGCACTTCTCGCACCCGCGCGAGCTGGAGTCGCCGCTGGTCGAGTCAGCGGTCAAGCGCATCCTCGGCAGCGGGGCCACCATCAGGACCCAGGCGCCGCTGATCAGGTCGATCAACGACGATCCGGCCGTGTGGTCGCACATGTGGCGGCGGCAACACCGGATGGGGATGATTCCGTATTACATGTTCATCGAGCGCGACACCGGGCCCCAGGACTACTTCGCGGTGCCGCTGGCGCGCGCCTACGAGGTCTTCAGGGACGCGTACTCGACCGTCTCGGGGCTCTGCCGCACGGTCCGCGGGCCGTCGATGTCGGCCACGCCGGGCAAGGTGTGCGTCGACGGCGTCACCGAGATCGCGGGCGAGCAGGTGTTCATGCTCCACTTCATCCAGGCGCGCGACCCCTCACTCGTGGGGCGGCCGTTCTTCGCGCGCTACGACCCGTCGGCGGTCTGGCTGACGGATCTGCGCCCGGCCTTCGCCGAACGATTCCCGTTCGAGCCCGCCGACGCGCTGCTGCCCGTCTGACCGGTCGTCCGCGCCCACGCGACCGAAAATCCGCCCCCGCGGCCCGTGACATTTGTTTTCGCGACCCTTTGTTCACGGGCCGCCGGGGACGTAAATTTCCCAGGATCCGCTCCAAGTTTTCGTGTACGCGATCCAAAGCTTCCCCGTACGCGATCCGAACCGACGCGCTCGTGATGCCGAACCGAGCGCGCACAATATCGGAAACTAGACCCGTCTATTTCCCGTTTTGTCTCCCCGCTCAACGCTCTCCCCTTACTCGGTAACCGGCCTGCAAACCCCTGCTACATGGGCTTTCATGCGCCTGCGGCCGATCACTGCGAGTGGTAGAACTGCTGGCGTAGCTCAGCCGTGACGGCACGCTTCGTGTGGTGCCCATAGCGCGCCCGCCACGGCTTTCGGGGGTTATCGATTCGCATTTCCACCGCATTCGAGAGCGATCGATCACGAGCCGGGAAGGCAATCATGAATCGAGTAGTCAAGGCGGCTGTCGCCGTCACAGTATTCGGCCTGGCGGCGGCTTTGGCCGTGCCGGCACAAGCGGAAGTCGGGAACAACGGCGTCAGGAGCGACGGGGGCGGCACCAACAGCCCGCTCGACAGCCTGCTGGGCGGCGGCCTGCTGAACGACGGCCTGCTGAGCGGGCTGATCGGCGGCGGCCAGCTGAACGGGCTGCTGGGCGGCGGCCTTCAGGGCAAGTCCGCGGCACAGCCCAGCCGTCCGATGACGGACGTCGAGCGGGACATCGCAGCAGAGAACCGGCAGAGGTACTCCACCACGCCGAACGCGGCCGAGGACGTCACCAACTTCGGCGGTCCGCTGCCGGAGCTGTCGCCGATCGTCGGCGGGTTCTCGCTCGGCGGCGGGGGCCTGACCGAGTCCCTGCCCGTGCCCGTCCTGTCGGGGGCGGCACGCATGGCACAGCCCGTCGCGACCTCGGTGAAGTCCGGCAAGCAGGGCGGCGGCCAGGTCGTGAGCGAGGGAGACACCCTGCGCGGCGCATACGACGCGACGACGGGCCTGCTCGACACGTCCTTCGGCGACGCGATGAACAAGCTGAACAACAACAGCGTGCTGCCGGGCACCGGATCCAGCCTGCTGAACACCAGCGCGGCCACGGCCAAGACCATGAGCGGCACCAGCAAGGGCGTCGAGACGCTGTCGGCCGAGTCGATCGTGGCCGGCCTCGGCGAGGCGGCCCGGCGGGCCCTGCCGCACGCCGCGAGCGGCCGGCTGTCGCCGATGATCGGCCAGGTCGCGCCGGTCGAGATGGCTCCGGTCATCGAGGCGCTGCCCAGCACCGCGCAGGCCGCCTCCATGGACGAGCTCACGCCGCTCGTCGAGGACACCTCGGGCGTCGTGTCCGCCAACGGCACCAAGGCCACCGGCACCTACGGTGACGTGCTGACCGCGCTCGGATGGTCCACCGACTCGCTGACGAGCTCGGTGCGGGACTCCTGGATTCGCGACTAGACGCGATCGAGGCGCCGTAGAGCGGCGGCTCGCCGAGGGCCGGGATGACGGTTCGCGGGCGTCCTAGGTGCCGACGCCCATGAACCGGCCGTACCGGCTGCGAAGCGGTCCCGTTCGCGCGCCTCAGCTGTTCCCTGAACGGCGTGTTCCCTTTCCCGGGCCGGACGGCTGCCGGCGCTCTGGCGCGGCAGGTCCGGTGTCGTCGCCGCGACGTGGCGCGTCGCGTGCCGATGTGCTGGAACGGCGGTCCGCGTGCCGCCCGTTCCCGCCCGGCAGGCCCGGTGCCGTCACTCTGGTGCGGTAGGTCGGCGGGGGCTGACTGGGAACACCGGCGCTCCGGCGCGGCAGGCCGGCAGGGGGCTGACTGGGGACGTTCTCGCACCGACGCGGCAGGCCGGCAGGGCGCTCACAGGTGCCGAGCGCCGACGGCACTGGCGCGCGTGGGTGGCGAGACCCCGCGCAAGCGGGCAGGTCTCATGACGGGCCTGGGCGGACGCGCCCACGCCCTGGCTCGCGCAGCGCGCCGCCACTGCAGGGCAGCGGCGTCGCACGAGCCCGCCGCCGACCCCGGTATCTGGGGTCGGCGGCTTTTTCATGCGCTGGCTGCGGGGGCCGTTCTTTTGCGCTGCCCGGGGGCCGGCGAAACCCCCATCTTGTACGGCGGAGCACGGGCGGCGCCACCCGCCGCACGTGGCTGAGCGCCTCCAGGGTGACGCCCGCTGACCCGCACGGGGCCGGCCGCCGTTACGGCGTGCTCTCAACCGTCCAAGAGGGGCGGTGGGTCATGGTCTGCGGAGTGGGTGATTGTCGGGATTACGGGCCGGTCGGAGGGCTCAGGGCAGGCGGACGCCGGTGCGACGCGCTATCTGGGCCTGCAGCCTGGCCATCTGCCAGTGCAGCTCCAGCAGCTGCTCGGCGAGCTGTATCCGGGGAATCTCGGCCACGTCCTCGGTGGCCAGGTGGTCGATCGCGGTCGAAAGCTCCACCATCGCGCGCTCCCACTCCATCAGCGTACCTCGGATCGAATTGACGTTCGAATCCTATCGGAACGGCAGGCTCGCTGTCAGTCATTTGCCACTGCAGTCGCGCGCGTTTCGCACACAACAGCGAAAAGCGTGGATGTCGGTGTTTGTGGCCGTAACCCGGCAAGGCATCGGGCCGGAGCGGGGGGAGGCTCCGAGCCGTGAGCGGCGGCGGTCGCGCCGTGAGAGAGGTCAGCCCTTGTTGTAGGCGGCGATGACTTCCTTCGGGTCGCCGTCCATCTTGATCTTGCCCTTGTGCAGCCAGATGACGCGGTTGCAGGTCTCCTCGATGACCTTGAGGTCGTGGGCCACGAGGAAGACCGTGCCGGCGGACTCGCGGATCTGGCGGATGCGCTCCTCGCTCTTCTTGCGGAACTCGCGGTCGCCCGTGGCCAGGGCCTCGTCGATGAGGAGGACGTCGTGGGTCTTGGCCGAGGAGATGGCGAAGCGGAGCCGGGCGCCCATGCCGGAGGAGTAGGTGGACATGGGGAGCTGGACGAACTCGTCGATGCCGGAGAAGTCGACGATCTCCTGGTACTTCTCGCGGACCTCGGCAGGCGTCATGCCCATGGCGTAACAGCCGAGCACGATGTTGCGCTCGCCGGTGAGCTCGCGCATGAGGGCCGCGTTGACGCCGAGCAGCGAGGGCTGGCCGTCGGTGTAGACGGCGCCCTTGTGCGGCGGGAGGAGGCCCGCGATGGCCCGCAGCAGCGTGGACTTGCCCGAGCCGTTGCGGCCCACGATGCCGATGGCGTCGCCGTGGTAGGCCACGAAGGTCACGCCCTTGACCGCGTGGACCTCTTTCATCTGCGGGCGGCCCTGGCGCCTGAGGATGCGCGTGAGGGCGTTGACCGCGTTGCCCTTCTCGGCGTCGGAGGCCGCGCCGTAGACGCGGTAGACGATGTGGAGATCGTCGACGATGACGGTCGGAGTGCCCGTGGGGACGTCGAGTGGCCGCTTGCCCTGAGGCTCCGGATCGGGATGCACTCTCACATCCTTGCCGGTGACGGCGGGCTTCTCGCCCTTCACCTGTGACAGCTCCTTGGTAAGTTCAGCCACGCCCGTACCTCTCCTCGGACCGCCAGAAGTACCAGAAGCCGAAGCCGAGTGCGAACACCGCCCAGAATACGCAGGACGCCAGCACCATGGTGGGGGGGTGGTGGCCGAACTGCGGATTGTGGGTCGAGATGAGGATCTCGCGCATCCATTCGATGTAGGAAGCGGCGGGGTTCATGTACATCACATTGGCCACCCATTGGGGCAGCCCGGCGGAGCCGACGACCTTGTCCTGGATCGAGAAGAACACGCCGGAGGCGTAGAGCCAGGTGCGGGTGATGAACGGCAGCAACTGGTTGAGATCGCGCATCGAGGCGCCGAGCCGGGCGACGATCAGGCCGGCACCGATGTTGAACATCGTCTGGAGCAGCAGCACCACGGGGATCATGAGCCAGAACCAGTTGAGCCCCTCGCCGGTGAGCATCACGATGACGAGCAGGATGCCCATGGAGATGGCGAGCTGCTGGAGCTCCTGGATCGTGTAGGCCAGCGGCAGCGAGGCGCGGGGGAAGTGGAGCGCTCTGATGAGCGACAGGTTGCCCGAGATCGACTTGGCGCCAGCGGTGACCGTGCGCTGCGTGTAGGTGAAGACGAACATCCCGGTCAGCAGGAACGCCGTGTAGTTGTGGATGTTCTTGCTGCCGCCGAGGATGAGGCCGAACATCAGGAAGTAGATGCCGGCGTTGAGCAGGGGGGTCAGCACCTGCCAGAGCTGGCCGAGAGCCGAGCTGGTGTACTTCGAGACGTTGCGCGAGGTCGCGTACGTCAGGATGAAGTGTCGCCGCTCCCAGAGCTGGCGCACGTAGACAGGGAACCTCGGCCGCGCGATGGCACGGCGAAGTCCGTATCTCTTGGCGAGCTTGGCCAGCGGCTCCTGCCCGCTTCGGCCGCCCGCCTGGGCGTCCGCGACAGCGGATTCCGGCTGGCTCATGGCAAGGACTCTATTGGATCCCGGTCGGTGGGGTGCCTGCCGCGCGGGTTGGCGGCAGCGTCAGTTGGACGGAGTCTCGGGACGCTCGGTTCCCAAGGTGCCGTCAAGACCTGCTCAACCGTAGCCCAGCGCGGCGCGGTGCGCTGGGAAGGGCGCGACCACTCTCATGTAGAGGGTAATTTTCATCGTCTGTTCACGTCCCGGCCGTACCGGTTACACGGGCTCTGTACGATTTGTTGCCTGTTGGGCTAAATGTCTGTGACGCTGGATTGGCACACGTGTGACCGAACTGCAACGCGCCAGAGACTCCCTGGTGGCAAGTAGTAAGGGATAGTCGCGATCGACTGGCAGGGCGTCGGCTGGTTTGACCATGTCAGCCAAACCCGGGGGGAAAACCAGGATCCCCCCGTCAGGCTGCTCACGATCACCGCAGCTCAGCGCTAACGCCCACCTGTAGAGGGAGGAATTCTTTCACCATGCGTGTTACTAAGGGCGCACAGATCGTCGCCGGTACCGCGCTGCTCGCCCTCGCGGTTGCCGCGTGTGGCGGTGGCGCCTCTGACAGTGGCGGCACTGCTGCCGGAGGCGGCGGGGAGACGCCGGTCCGCATGGAGATCGGCGAGCCCCAGGAGCTCCTGAACCCCCAGAACACGACCGAGACCGAGGGGTCCGAGGTCCTCGCCGCAGTGTTCTCCCCGCTGGTCCGCTACGACGAGAACAAGCAGCCGGTCGAGGAAGCCGCCGAGTCGATCACGACGTCGGACAGCAAGGTCTGGACGATCAAGCTCAAGTCCGGCTACACGTGGCACGACGGCACGCCGGTTACCGCCGCCGACTACGCTCGCGCGTGGAACTACGCGGCCCTGCAGGACAACGCCATGAGCTCGTCCTACTTCTTCGGGCGCGTCGACGGCTACGCCGACGTCCACCCGGGTGAGGGCAAGACGCCGACGGCCAAGGAGATGAAGGGTCTCAAGGTCGTCGACGACTCCACGCTCGAGGTGACGCTCTCGGCGCCGTTCTCGCAGTTCAAGACGATGCTGGGCTACACCGCGTTCTACCCGATGCCGAAGACGGCCCTCGGCGCCGACGGCAAGGTGACGCAGGCCTACGGCGAGCAGCCGACCGGCCAGGGCCTGTTCAAGCTCGACAAGCCCTACAAGAAGGGCACCGACCAGACCATCGACCTGACCGTCTACGACAAGTTCACGGGCGCCAAGCCGAAGAACTGGAAGAAGCTCCAGTTCAAGGTCTACACGAGCTCGGAGACCGCGTTCAACGACCTGCAGGCCGAGAACCTGGACATCCACGACTCGCTGCCGCCGTCGACGATCGCCACCGCCAAGTCCGTGCTCGGCGACCGCTACCACGACGAGCCCGACGCCGCCGTGGGTTACATCGGCGTCCCGCTGCAGTACAACCCCGAGTTCAAGGACCCGCAGGTCCGCAAGGCCATCTCGCTGGCCATCGACCGGAAGACCATCACCGAGACGGTCTTCTCCGGCACCCGCGCCCCCGCCGACGACTTCATCAACCCGGCCATCCCCGGCTACCGCCAGGGCGCCTGCGACGCGTGCACGTACAACCCGGCCGAGGCCAAGAAGCTGTACGACGCCGCCAAGGGCCCCAAGACCATCGAGCTGGGCTACAACGCCGACGGTGGCCACAAGGAGTGGATCGAGGCTGTCGCCAACAACCTCCGCGCCAACCTGGGCATCGAGGTCACGCCGAAGCCGTTCGAGAAGTTCCAGGGCATCCTGGACGCCCTGGACGCCAAGGAGTACAAGGGCCTCTTCCGTATGGGCTGGTCCATCGACTACCCGTCGGCTGAGAACTACCTGACCCCGATCTTCGGCACCGGCTCCATCGGCACCGGCTCGAACTACGGTGGCTACTCCAACAAGGCGTTCGACGAGCTGGTCTCCAAGGGTGACCAGGCCGCGGACGCCGCCGAAGGCCTGAAGTTCTACCAGCAGGCCGACGACATCCTCATCAAGGACCTCCCGTACATCCCGGTTTACTTCTACCGGAGCAACTTCGGGTACTCCTCGAAGGTGAAGAACGTCAAGCTCAACCTGCTCAACCAGGTTAACTGGGTCGACATCGAGAAGGCCTGACGTTCATTCGCGCGGTGGACGGCTCTTGCCGTCCACCCGCCGGAGGGCTGAGCTTGGAGGCAGCCACTCGAGCCGGGTGAACCACGGGCTCCGGGGGCTGCCTCCAAGTCATGTACCGGAGGGCTTGTATGGGCCGTTATGTCATCAGGCGCTTGATCCAGGCGATACCCGTCCTGCTCGGCGCCACGCTACTCATCTTCATGATTGTCTTCGCACTGCCAGGGGACCCCATCGCGGCGCTGTTCGGAGACAAGCGCCCGGACCCCGCGGTCGCCGAGGTCCTGCGCGAGCAGTATCACCTCAACGATCCGCTGCTGCTGCAGTACTGGTATTACATCAGCGGCGTGCTCTTCCGCGGTGACTTCGGCGTGAACTTCGCCGACGTCCCCGTGTCCCAGGTCATGGCCGGCAAGTTCCAGGTCACCCTGAACCTCGCGCTGACCGCCCTGGTGATGGAGGCGCTCATCGGCGTCGGCCTGGGCCTGTGGGCGGCGCTGCGCCGCGGCAAGGCCACCGACACCGCCATCCTGGCCTCCACGCTGCTGCTCATCTCGGTGCCCACGCTGGTCACCGGTTTCGTGCTGCAGCTGGTCCTGGGCGTCAAGCTCAAGCTGTGGACCGGGCTGGACATCTTCCCGGTGGCGGGCACGTTCGCGGGCTGGCGCAGCTATCTGCTGCCCGGCTTCGTGCTCGCGGGGACGTCGATCGCGTACCTGACCAGGCTCACCAGAACCAGCCTGGTGGAGACGCTCAGAGCGGACTACATCCGAACGGCCACGGCCAAGGGCCTGCCGCGACGGCGTGTCATCGGCCGGCACGGGTTGCGTAACGCGCTGATCCCGCTGATCACCTATCTGGGCGCCGACCTCGGCAACCTGATGGGCGGCGCGGTGATCACCGAGACGATCTTCAATCTCCCGGGGATTGGAAATCAGCTGTTCCAGTCGGTTTACTTGCGAGAACAACCGGTTGTGGTGGGGATCATCACCGTCCTGGTGCTGATCTACATCCTGGCCAACCTGGTCGTCGACCTGCTGTACGCCGTGCTCGACCCGAGGATCCGCTATGAGTAACCCAATCCCGCCGGTCGGGCCCGGGCTCCCGGAGACGCAGACACTGGTCACGGACACGGTTACCGACCCGGCGCCCACGCCACAGGGCAAGAAGGGCAAGGAAGGCAAGCCCGCGAGCTTGTGGAGCGACGCCTGGTACGACCTCAGGCGCCGGCCGATGTTCATCATCTCGGTGCTCATCATCCTGGTCCTGCTCGTCATGTCGTTCCTGCCGTCGCTGTTCACGGCGATCGACCCGTTCAACGCCAGGACCTGTGACCTGTCCACGGCCAGGCAGGCGCCCAGCGCCGGCCACCTGTTCGGCAAGGACAGCCTGGGGTGCGACGTCTACGCCAGGACGATCTACGGCGCCCGCAACTCGATCGTGATCGGCGTGTTCACCACGATCATCACCACGGTGGTCGGCGGTCTGCTCGGCCTGATCGCCGGTTTCCGGAGCGGCGTGGTCGACACGGTGTCCTCGCGGGTCACCGAGATCTTCTTCGCCATCCCCCCGATCCTGGGCGCGCTGCTCATCGCCGCCACCTTCCGCGGCCGGGCCAACAGCATCATGCTGGTCATCCTCGCGCTGGCGGTGCTCGGCTGGCCGATGACGTTCCGCATCATGCGGGCGGCCGTGATCACCGCGAAGAACCAGGACTTCGTGGTCGCGGCCAGGGCGCTGGGAGCGAGCGCGGGGCGGATCATGTTCCGTCACCTGCTGCCCAACTCGCTGGCGCCGGTCATCGTCGTGGCCACGATCAACCTGGGTGGCTTCATCGCCGCCGAGGCCGCGCTCTCGTTCCTGGGCGTGGGTGTCCAGTCGCCGGACATCTCATGGGGTCTGATGATCGCCGACGCGCGCATCAGGTTCTTGGAGGCGCCGCTGCCGCTGGTGTTCCCGGCCGTGTTCCTCAGCATCACGGTGCTGGCGTTCATCATGATGGGCGACGCCGTACGCGACGCGCTCGACCCGAAGCTCAGGTAGAAGGGGGGATCAAGTGAAGAAGACGTCAACGGATGTGTTGCCCGCCGAGGGAGGGCTGGGCGACCAACCGCTGCTCGCTGTCGACAACCTGCACGTGGAGTTCCGTACGCGTGCCGGGGTCGTACGCGCTGTGAACGGCGTGAGCTACACGGTCAGCCCCGGTGAGACGCTCGCGGTGCTGGGCGAGTCGGGTTCGGGCAAGTCCGTGACCGCGCAGGCGATCATGGGCATTCTCGACATGCCGCCGGCGGTCATCCCCAAGGGGGAGATCCGCTTCAAGGGCACCGACCTGCTCAGGCTGTCGGAGGAGGCGCGCACGCAGGTGCGCGGCCAGCGCATCGCGATGATCTTCCAGGACGCGCTCTCCGCGCTCAACCCGGTGTTCACCGTGGGCTGGCAGATCAGCGAGATGTTCCGGGTGCACCGCGGCATGTCCAAGCGCGACGCCATGAAGAAGGCCGTCGAGCTGATGGACCGGGTCCGCATCCCGGCCGCCAGGCAGCGCGTGAACGACTATCCGCACCAGTTCTCCGGGGGCATGCGCCAGCGCATCATGATCGCGATGTCGATCGCGCTGGACCCCGAGGTGCTGATCGCGGACGAGCCGACCACGGCGCTCGACGTGACCGTCCAGGCCCAGATCATGGAGCTGCTGGCCGAGCTGCAGCGCGAGAGCCAGATGGGCCTGATCCTGATCACGCACGACCTCGGCGTCGTGGCCGACGTGGCCGACAAGATCGCCGTCATGTACGCGGGTCGCATCGTGGAGAAGGCCCCCGTGCACGACATCTACAAGGGCCCCGCGCATCCGTACACGAAGGGTCTGCTGGAGTCGATCCCCCGGGTCGACCTCAAGGGCCAGGACCTGTACGCGATCAAGGGCCTGCCGCCCAACCTGCTCGACCTGCCGTCCGGCTGCGCGTTCCACCCCCGGTGCCCCTACCGGCAGGACGACTGCGTGACCGACGCCCCCCCGCTCCACGAGATCAGCGGCACCCGAGGCAGCGCGTGCCACTACTGGAGGGAGGTCCTCGATGGCGATCGGTGAGCGCATCCTCGAGGTTCGGGACCTGGTCAAGCACTTCCCGCTGACCCAGGGCATCGTCTTCAAGCGGCAGATCGGCGCGATCAAGGCCGTCGACGGCGTGTCGTTCGACCTGCACAAGGGCGAGACGCTGGGCATCGTGGGCGAGTCGGGTTGCGGCAAGTCCACCCTCGCCAAGGTGCTGATGGCGCTGGAGCGGCCGACCTCGGGCTCGGTGCAGATCAACGGCCGTGACATCGGCAGGGCCAAGGGCGGCGAGCTCAAGCGGATGCGCCGCAACATCCAGATGGTGATGCAGGACCCGTACACCTCGCTGAACCCCCGGATGACCGTCGGCGACATCATCGGCGAGCCGTACGAGATCCACAGCGAGGCGGCGCCGCGCGGCGACCGCCGCAAGAAGGTGCAGGAGCTGCTGGAGGTCGTCGGGCTCAACCCCGACCACATCAACCGCTACCCGCACCAGTTCTCCGGTGGACAGCGGCAGCGCATCGGCATCGCCCGAGGGCTGGCGCTCCAGCCGGAGATCATCGTCTGCGACGAGCCGGTGTCGGCCCTGGACGTGTCCATCCAGGCGCAGGTGATCAACCTGCTCGAGCGGCTGCAGAACGAGTTCGACCTGGCGTACATCTTCATCGCCCACGACCTGTCGGTGGTGCGGCACATCTCCGACCGGGTGGGCGTGATGTACCTGGGCAAGTTCGTGGAGCTCGGGAAGGACACCGAGATCTACGACAAGCCCGCGCACCCGTACACTCAGGCGCTGCTCTCGGCGGTGCCGGTGCCCGACCCGGAGGGCCGGGAGCAGCGGGAGCGGATCATCCTGCAGGGCGACCCGCCGTCCCCGGCGAACCCGCCGTCGGGATGCCGGTTCCGTACGCGGTGCTGGAAGGCGCAGGAGATCTGCGCCGAGGAGGAGCCGCTGCTGCAGATCCGTCCGGGTACCGGGCACGAGAGCGCCTGTCACTTCGCGGAGACGCACGACGTGGTGCACGTGGGCTGACGCACCTCCGAAGACCCTCCGAGGGAGCTCCCCGGAGGGTCTTCGCGTTTCTACGTGGTGACGATCAGCGCGGAGCCGTGGCCGAAGAGGCCCTGGTTGGCGGCGAGGCCGACGCGGGCTACGGGCACCTGGCGGTCGCCGGCCTCGCCCCGCAGCTGCATTGTCAGCTCGCAGAGCTGGGCGATCGCCTGGGCCGGGATCGCCTCGCCGAAGGAGGCCAGGCCGCCCGAGGGGTTGACCGGGATCCGGCCGCCGAGCCCCGTCGCCCCGTCGTGCAGCAGCTTGGCCGCCTCCCCGGGCGGGCACAGGCCGACGTCCTCCATCCAGTCCAGTTCCAGGGCCGTCGAGAGGTCGTACACCTCCGCCAGTGAGACGTCCTCAGGTCCCACCCCTGCTTCCTCGTACGCCGCGTGTGCGATCGCCGCTCTGAAGGGCCTCTCAGGGGCCGGTACGGCGGTGCGGGAGTCGGTGGCGAAGTTCGGCAGCTCCAGGATCGTGCTGGGGAAGGTCGGGGTGACGGTGGAGACCGCGGCCAGGCGTACCGGAGCCCGCAGGCCCCGGCGGCGGGCGTAGGACTCCGAGGCCAGGACCACCGCCGCGCCTCCGTCCGAGGTGGCGCAGATGTCCATGAGGCGCAGCGGGTCGGCGACCAGCGGCGAGGCCAGCACCTCCTCGGCGGTGACGGGCTTGCGGTAGCGGGCCATGGGGTTGAGCGAACCGGCCCGCGAGTTCTTGACCTTGACGGCGGCGAAGTCGGCCGGGGTCGAGCCGTGCACGGCCATGCGCCTGCGGGCGTACAGGGCGAAGTAGGCGGGGTTGGTGGCGCCCAGCAGGCGGAAGCGGAGCCAGTCGGGGTCGTCGGGACGGTCGCCGCCGACCGGTTTGAAGAAGCCCTTCGGGGTCGAGTCCGCCCCGACCACCAGCGCCACGTCGCACAGGCCCGCGAGGATGCGCGTGCGGGCGATGTCCACGGCCTGGGCGCCGGAGGCGCAGGCCGCGTAGCAGGAGGCGATCCTGGCGCCCGACCAGCCCAGCGCCTGCGCGTAGGAGGCGCCAGCGACGAAGCCCGGGTAGCCGTTCCTGATCGTGTCCGCCCCGACCACGAACTCCACGTCGGTCCACGCCACCCCGGCGTCCCGCAGGGCCGCGCGGGCGGCCGCGACGCCGTACTCCAGGAAGGGCCTGCCCCACTTGCCCCACGGATGCATCCCGACGCCCAGCACCACGACACTCATGAGACCCGCTCCCACATCCACATCAGCGGTCCGTCCGACAGCGGCCCGGAGGTGAGCTCCAGCTCCATGCCGACCTCCAGCTCGTTCACGGTGAGGCCCTTGACCTGACCGAGCACCACGATCCCCACCTCGTCGAGCTCGACGGCGGCCAGCGTCACCGGCACGTACGGGTCCGCGGCGACGTAGGGGGCGGGGGGTGGGTAGCAGGCGTTCGTGTACGACCACACCCGGCCGCGGCGGGGGAGGCGGGTCGTCTCCATCGAGGTGGCGTCGCAGCGGGGGTTGGGGCAGAGGCCGGTACGGGGCGGGAAGGTGACGGTGCCGCAGGTGGCGCAGCTGGTGCCCAGGAGGAAGACGCCGTCCTTGTCGATGGCGAACCAGCCCTCGATCGCTAACGTCATGCCGCCAGTATCGCACAAGCGCTTGCTAGGGTAACGACCCGCCGACGCCCCTTCGATCCTTTGGGGGGAGGGTCGGTTGGGGGGAGGGGTCAGGGGCGGCGTTTGCGGTGGCGGACGAGGATGCGGGCCGACATCGCCGCGGCCAGCATCACCATGCACGCCACCACCGGCCCCCGGGAGGCGGGCGGCGGGCCGTCGCCGAAGTACGGGCCGGGGTGGGCGAGGCCGGCACCGGGCGGGTCCAGGCGGGCGGCCTCCCGCAGGGCGAGCAGGGCGTTGGCCACCCCGTGCCCGTAGGCGGGGCTGTGGCCGTCGGCCGGCTGCAGCCTGGTGCCGAGCTCGATGGCCGTTCGTACGTGGTAGGGCGACATGTCGGGATACGCGGACTTGATCAGGGCCGCCACGCCCGCCACCATGGCCGCCGCCGAGCTGGTGCCGTCGCTCACCACGTACGAGTCGCGCGCGTCGGCCGTGACGATCTCCGTGCCCGGCGCGACCACCGAGAGGTAGTCCTGCCTGTTGGAGAACGCGGCCACCCTGAGCTCCCGGTCCACCGCCCCCACGGCCATCACCCCGGGATAGGCGGCGGGGAAGTTCTTCCTGTTGGCCGTGCCGCCGTCGTTGCCCGACGAGGCCACCAGCACGGCGCCGCGCGCGATCGCGTACTGGATGGCCTCCTCCTCCGACGGCGAGCCCTCCCACGCGCCGCTGCCGCCGCCCAGCGACATGCTGATCACGCCGGCCCCGTGGTCGACCGCGTACCGGATGCCCTTGGCCAGCGCGTCGCGCCCGCCGGCGCGCTGCTGCTCGCGCAGCGGGTCGCCGTTCTCCAGCGTGACCCGGATGGACAGCACCCTGGCCGCGGGCGCCACCCCGATCACGCCGCCCTTGTGCTCGTCGCCGTGGCCGCGCCCGGCGATCAGGCTGGCCATGGCGGTCCCGTGCCGCCCCCAGAGGCCCTTGGCGGTCCCGGTCAGGTCGGGGCCCTGGATCACGGCCCCCTCCAGGTCGGGGTGGCGGCCGTTCACGCCGGTGTCGAGCACGGCGACGATCACGCCCTCGCCCCTGCTCGACCGCCACGCCTCGGGCAGCCGCATCGCGGCGAGCTGCCACTGTCCCGCCCGGGCGGCCTCGCCCACGTCGTCGGTGGCGCTCGCCGGAACGGTTCCCACCACCAGCGCGGTGACGAGGAAGGCGACGGCGAGCCTGCTCATCGGGTGAGCGTCCGGTGCAACTCGGTGGCGAGCTGCCGCGCCGTGGCGCGCAGCCGGGGCGCGAGGCGGTCACCCGGCTGGTACGGCCGGCCGTCGGCGTACCCGGCGGCCGTCGCCACCACGTAGCGCTCGTCGGACCTGAGCACCACCCCGGTGAAGTACTGCCGCTCGCCGAAGCGCTCGGCCGGCCCTCGGGGAAAGGCCACCGGCCGCACGGTCGCGGGCCGTCCCACGCGGTAGTAGTCGCGTCCGGGCGTGTCGAGCACGGCGATGCCCACGGTGGCGACGAACGTCTGCGTGCTGTCGGCGTACGTGGCGCGCAGGGCCACGCGGCAGCCGCGCCGGACGGCGGCGGGCTGGAACGCCGTCCGGCAGGGCGCCTCGGGGGCGACCCCGGCCAGCTCGTACGTGACCCGCGCCCCCGACGGGCTGACTCCGGGCAGGGTCGCGGGGAAGATCTGCGCGACGGGCCACGCGTGCCAGCGCTCTGACACGGGCGGCTCCGGCGCGGGCCAGATCGCGGACATTATGGAGAGCAGCACGATGGACAGCTGGTACACGTCGACCTCTGGAGGGGAGGGGAGGGACGCCCGCGCGTTGCATTCTGACACGCGCCCGCTGATTCTTTCCGACGCTTCGGTAAACAGACCGATACGCGGAGTAATTCCGATCTGTGCGCCTTCGTCCTATGGAGTAGGGGAGAGTCGGACATGTGCGCCAGGTGGGAGCCCCAGCCGCTGCGCTGCGTCACCGGAATTGACCGCGATCGCGATCAGCCCCGCCGAGTCCGCGAACGCCACCAGCTCCCCCGGCGGCACTGCCGCGAACGTCTCCCGGTAGGGCAGCGAGAGCTGCCGCCGGCCCAGCCAGACCCCCAGCGTGTCGCCCACCCGCACGCCCAGCGCGTGCAGGTCCCCGACCGCGATCGACAGCTGGGTGTTGCCGTAGCGGTCGACCGAGACGACCTCACCCTCCACCGAGCCCTCACGCAGCAGCGTGGTCGGCGCCGGCAGCGTCACCAGCCTGCCGATCGGCACCTCGGGCCCCAGGTCCGCCGGTCTCAGCCCGCCGCACAGCCGCCCCGCGACCGGCGAGAAGACGTCGCGCCCGTGGAAGGTGGGGGAGACCGGCCGCAGGAAGTGCTCCTCGTTGCTGATCGCGTAAGCGGCCTCGGCGCCGCCGCTGGCGTGCACGGCCCACGACAGCAGCCCGTTGTCGGGTCCGATGAACACCCGCCCGCCCGCCTCGACGGCCACCGCCCGCCGGGCGCCGCCCGCGCTGGGATCGACCGCGCCGATATGGATGCCCGCGGGAAGGTACGGAATGGTCTGGGCGAGAATCGCCGCGCCACGCCGTACGTCACCCGAGGGGATCAGGTGGCACACGTCGATCACCCGCGCCTGGGGGGCGATTCCGGCGATCACTCCGTGACACGCCGCCACATAGCCGTCTTCGAGTCCGTAGTCGGTGAGGAGCGTGATTACTGAGGTCACATTTCGTGACTGTACGTCTCTCAATACGTCGTGAACAGCCGCACTTCGCACATTACGATTGGCCACGGGCCGCGTGCGTGCGGAGTCGTCGCGCGCACCTTTCCCGAGGAGGACACCATGGGAGCACCGCTCAGCGGTGACAATGCTGCCCAGGAGACGTCCGGCCAACCCCTCTCAGAACGCGATCTCGAACTCCTCGCCTTCGAACGCCAATGGTGGCGCTACGCGGGCGCGAAGGAGCAGGCCATCAAGGAGAGCTTCGGGTTCTCCGCCACGCGCTACTACCAGTTGCTCGGTGAGCTGATCGACCGGCCGGAGGCGCTGGAGCACGATCCCATGCTGGTCAAGCGGCTGCGCAGGTTACGGTCCACCCGTCAGCGTGACCGCGCCGCCAGGAGACTCGGCATGCGTCCCTGACCGGCTGGGTACGGCAGCCGCGTGAGGAACATCCCTGGAATGAAAGCGATCTTGGACGACCCGGCGGGCGCCGTGATCGGGCTCGACTTCGACGGAACCCTGTCGCCGATCGTGCCCGATCCCGCCGAGGCCGTGATCCATCCGAAGGCGCCTGAGGTGCTGGCCGAGCTCGGCGCCCACGTCCTGGCGGTGGCCATCGTGACCGGCCGGCCGCCGGCCACCGCGCTGGAGCTCGGGCCGGGCCTGGCCGACGTGCCCCGGCTGGTCGTGCTCGGGCACTACGGCTTCGAGCGCTGGGAGGCCGGGCAGATCTCCGGGCCCCCGCCGCCTCCGGGCGTGCTCGAGGCCGAGGCCGAGCTGCAGCTGCTGCTCGAGTCGCTGGGCCTGCGAGACGTCACCATCGAGGACAAGGGCCGGGCCGTGGCCGTGCACACCAGGCGCAGCTCCGACCCGGAGGGCGCGCTGGCCAGGCTGCGCGAGCCGCTGGCCGAGCTGGCCGGCAAGCGCGGCCTGGTGGTCGAGCCGGGCCGCTTCGTGCTGGAGCTGCGGCCGCCGGGCATGGACAAGGGGCAGGCGCTCAGCCTGTTCCTGGCCGAGCGGGCCGCCAGGTCCGCCATGTTCGTGGGCGACGATCTCGGCGACCTGGCCGCGTTCGAGGCCGTACGCCTCTCGGGGCTGCCCGGCGTGACCGTGTGCAGCGGCTCCGCGGAGGTCACCGAGCTGGCCGAGCGGGCCGACATCGTGGTGGACGGGCCCGACGGCGTCGTCGCGCTGCTGGAGGAGCTTGTGGCGGCTTTCAGCCGTTCGTGATTGAGCTGCAAGTCGCGCTCCCTAGGGTCGGGCGCATGCACAAGCGACACCTCGCCGCCGTGGCCGTGGCCGTGGCTGCGGCCACCCTCCTCGCGACCTCCCTGCCCGCCCACGCCGCGCCCGCCCAGGCGGTCAAGCTGCGCAAGGGCCTGACCCTGTACATCCCGATCAAGTGGGTGGTCCACCGCTTCGGCGACGATGTCCAGATCGTGACCGGCAAGTGCGGCAAGCCCATGGGCTGGGGGACGCCCGAATGCGACGCCTTCTACGTCCTCGGCCCCTCGTCCATCAAGCGCGGCGCCGAGGGGTTCGGCCCGTACACCGGCAAGAGGCCCTTCTACACGGCGAGCGACGTGCAGCCGTGCCCGTTCAACCGGAAGTGGGGCGAGGCCATCGGCCCGAAGGTCACCAGGGGTCTGCGCCAGGTCGGCGCGGGGCACAAGGCCGCCTACAACGCGTGGAAGTCGGAGTGCGTCAAGTATTCGGGCTCGACCACGAAGGTGCTGCTCCGCTTCACGCAGCGCGAGTGGTACCTGCCGCAGAGCAAGATCCTCATCGTGGACCAGTGGAACACGCCGGGGCTGGCCGACGCGCTCAAGCACGCCGACTGGACCTGACCGGGCTCAGATCTCGGCCAGCGCGTCGAGCTGGGCCGCGAGCCACTTCTGCGGGGGCAGGGCGGTGGCCGCGGCGTGCAGCTTGTCGCGCCGCATGCGGCGCTCGTCCTCCGGCATGACGAGCGCGGCGTGCAGCGCGGCGGCCGTGCCGCTGATGTCGTACGGGTTCACCACGAGCGCGTGCGGGCCCAGCTCGGCCGCCGCCCCCGCCTCGCGCGAGAGCACGAGCGCGCACCTCGTGGACAGGATCGGGCCCTCCTTGGCGACCAGGTTCATCCCGTCGCGGATCGGGTTGACCAGCAGCACGTCGGCCATCCGGTACGCGGCCAGCGAACGCGGGTAGTCGTCGTTGACGTTGAGGATCAGCGGGTCCCAGTCCTCGGTGCCGTACTCGTCCTCGATCTCCTGCGCGCAGCGCAGCACCGACGCGGTGTATTCGCGGTATTCGGGCAGGTCGTGCCGGCTCGGGTATGCGAACGCCAGGTGCACCACCTTGCCGTGCCACTCCGGGTGCGCGGCGAGGAACTCGCGGTAGGCCACCAGGCCGCGCACGATGTTCTTCGACAGCTCGGTGCGGTCGATGCGGACGATCAGCCGGCGGTCGCCCACCTGCTCCCTGAGCGCGGTCATGTGTGACTCGACGTCGGGCTCGACGGCACGCTCCCACAGCGCGTCGCCGTCCACGCCGAGGCTGTGCACGCCGATGCGGGTGGTCCGGCCCTCGTGGGTGACGCTGCGGCCCACGCGGTCGACCTCCGCGCCCAGCAGCGCTTCACAGCAGTCCATGAATGCCTGCGCCCACCTGTCGGCCAGGAACCCGGCGTGATCGGCCCCAAGGATGCCCTCCAGGACCTCTCCGACCACCTCGTCGGGCAGCAGCGAGAAGTATTCGGGGGGCGCCCACGGGGTGTGGCTGAAGTGGGCGATGCGCAGGTCCGGCCGCTCGGCGCGGAGCATCGCCGGGGTCAGCGTCAGGTGGTAGTCCTGCACCATGACGCGGGCGCCGTGGCCGGCCTCCTCGGCCAGCGCCAGCGCGAACGCGCCGTTGTAGTCGCGGTAGGACTCCCACTCGCGCTCGAACCTCGTGCCGAAGTTGGGTGAGTTGGGGATGTCGTAGAGCAGGTGGTTGACGAACCACAGGGTGGAGTTGGCCACGGCGTTGTAGGCGCGGTGGAAGGTGGCGGGCGGGATGTCGAGCATGCGCACCGGGCCCGTGTCGTAGCCGGCGTGGTCGATCCGGCCGCCGGGCACCAGGCGCACGGCGCTGCGGTCGCCGTCGGACAGCGCCGCGCACACCCACAGCATGCCGTCCTTCCGTGCCACCTCGGACAGTGCAGAAACCAGGCCGCCGCCACCGCGTTTCATGGTCAGCTCGCCGTCGTCCGAGACGGTAAAGGAAACGGGTCCTCTGTTGGAGGCCACCAGGACGCTGTTCATCTACGCTCCCTTCGCCCATAGGATCCCAGCTATGGCGCTAGATGAGCTAACCGAGGAACTCGCCCGCTCGGCCGCAGGAGGAGATCATCGCGCACTTGGCGAGCTCCTGGCGCGGATCGAGCCCGATGTGATGCGACACTGCGCCCGGATCCTCCCCTATCACCAGGATGCCGAGGAAGCCTCGCAGGACACGTTGCTGGCCGTGGCGCGCAACATCGGCCGGTTCGAGGGCCGGGCGCGGTTCAGCACCTGGCTGCACATCGTGACGGCCAACTGCGCGCGCACCACGTACAGGTCGCTCAAACGCCGCGCGGCCGAGCAGACCTCGGACGAGCTGCCCACGCAGAAGCCCGACGTGGCGCGGGTGAGCGTGATCGCGGGCTCGCGGCTCGACCTGCTCGACGCCATGGAGGCGCTGGAGGCCGACAAGCCCGACCTGGCGCAGGCGCTGGTGCTGCGCGACATCGTCCAGCTCGACTACAACGAGGTGGCCGAGCAGCTCGGCATCCCCCTGGGCACCGCCAAGTCGCGCATTCATCAGGCCCGCAAATACGTGCAGGGAGTGCTGGGTGATGATTATCGCTGAGACGCCACGTCTCGCATCTTGAGACGGGTGGCCATTTGGGCCCCATCGACGGGTAGAGTCCTTTTCAACAACTGAATATTGCTCATCCAGAGGGGTGGAGGGACCGGCCCTGCGAAGCCCCGGCAACCCTCCCGGTTTGAGACTCGCGACAGGGCGAGGCCGACCGGGACAAGGTGCCAATTCCGGTCTGCGGTCAAGGTGGCCGCAGGCGAAGATGAGGGAAGGCCTCGCTTCATGTCGCTCGACTTTGGTCCTGCTGTCGGTCTGTCCTGCCGTGAGTGCGGCACGCGTTACCCGCTCGGTCCGAGCTTCGCGTGTCTGGAGTGTTTCGGGCCGCTCGAAGCGGCCTATTCCTTCGGTACGGTGACCCGCTCCGACATCGAGTCGGGTCCCGCCAACATCTGGCGTTACCGGTCGCTGCTCCCGGTGCCGGTTGACGTCGCCAGTAAGCCCAATATGAACCCGGGTTGGACCAAACTGGTCAAGGCCGGAAACCTCGGACGCGCACTCGGTCTCAAGAACCTGTACGTGAAGGACGACTCGGGCAACCCCACCCATTCCTTCAAGGACCGGGTCGTCGCCATCGCCGTCGAGGCGGCGCGTAACTTCGGCTTCCACACCCTTTCCTGCTCCTCCACGGGCAACCTCGCGGGCGCGGTCACCGCGGCGGCGGCGCGCGCCGGGCTCGAGGCGTGCGTGTTCATCCCGGCCAACCTCGAAGCGGCCAAGATCGCCATGGCTCGCGTGTTCGGCGGGAAGCTGATCGGGATCGACGGCACCTATGACGAGGTCAACCGGTTCTGCTCCGAGCTGATCGGTGACCCGCTGGGTGACAAGTGGGGGTTCGTCAACGTCAACCTGCGGCCCTACTACGCCGAGGGCTCCAAGACGCTCGCGTACGAGATCGCCGAGCAGCTCGGGTGGCGCTTGCCCGAGCAGATCGTCATCCCCATCGCCTCCGGCTCGCAGCTCACCAAGATCGACAAGGGTTTCCGCGAGCTGGTGCAGCTGGGGCTGGTCGAGGACACGCCGTACAAGATCTTCGGGGCGCAGGCGGCCGGGTGCTCGCCGGTCTCCACCGCGTACAAGGCGGGGCACGACGTCGTGCAGCCGGTCAAGCCCGACACCATCGCCAAGTCGCTGGCCATCGGCAACCCGGCCGACGGGCCGTACGTGCTCGACATCGCCCGGCGCACCGGAGGGGCCGTCGAGGACGTCACGGACGCCGAGATCGTGGCCGCGATCAAGCTCCTGGCCTCGACGGAGGGCGTCTTCGCCGAGACCGCGGGAGGGGTGACCGTGGGCGTGCTGAAGAAGCTCGCCGAGAGCGGGCGGCTCGACCCCGAGGCCGAGACCGTGGTCCTCAACACCGGCGACGGGCTCAAGACGCTCGACGCGATCAGCGACGACGCCCAGCCCACGGCCGTGATCCGGCCCTCCCTCGACGCGTTCCGCGCGACTGTCTGACAACCAGGAAAGGCGAGTTAAACCATGAGCGTTTCGGTGCGGATTCCCACCATTCTGCGCACCTACACCGGGGGCAACGCCGAAGTCAGTGGCGAGGGCGCGACTCTTCGTGACGTGCTTGCCAAGCTCGACTCCGACTACCCGGGGATCGGCGCGAGAATTCTGGATGAATCGGGCAAGATTCGTCGTTTTGTCAACGTTTACGTTGGGGAAGAGGACGTCCGTTTCGCCGACGGGCTCGACACTCCGGCACCTGAGGGCACTCAGATCTCAATCATCCCGGCGGTTGCCGGCGGCTGAGTGCTATAGATCACACGTGTGGAAGGCGCCCCTAGTGGGCGCCTTCTCCATTTCCAGGGCAAATGAAACGCTGAAGCGCCTTCGTTGCGAAGAAATGCATCGTTTGCAGATTGACTCTGTTGCCAAACCCCGTGCCACAGGTATGGTCGAGGGCGATCGTCTGGCTGATTTTCCCTTAAGTCCGGCGATTACGGGTCTCGCGGAGGAATGGGCGAGATCTGAAAGCCCAGTAAGAGGAGTCGGAAGTGGCGCAGGGCACCGTCAAGTGGTTCAACGCGGACAAGGGCTACGGCTTCATCGCGGTAGACGGTGGTAAGGATGTATTCGTCCATTACTCAGCGATCATGATGGACGGGTACCGATCTCTCGAACAGGGCCAGCGGGTCGAGTTCGAGATCACGCAGGGCCAGAAGGGACCTCAAGCGGAGTCCGTCCGCGCGGTCTGATACACCCCCCTGGTATGCACCGGCGGGGATCGCCCGGCAGCGCAGTCCGTGCGAACCCGCCACCTTTCTTTCGTCGACTCGGTCACGGCGAGCCGCGCGAGGCGGCTCGCCGTGCGTATGGATCCCGCCACCTGCGGTGGCCTGGACGCGGCTCGTCGCAGGTGCGGGGTCCTGCCGCCGGCGATGGACGGCTCTGCCGTACAGGCTGATATGGGGAGGAAAGGCCCGGTAGGAGGCTTCTCGCTTGCACTCGACAGGGTAGAGTGCTAAACAGTTCGTTGGCACTCTGTGCAGCAGAGTGCCAACACTCGGATCGGGACGATGGGGTCTGCCGCAGGAGATGCTGACCCATGCCGTCGCGGGCGTCGGCTCGGTCCACGACAAGCCACCCTGCATCTGGGAGGTCTAGCCTTATGGCAGCCAAGATGATCGCGTTTGACGAGGACGCCCGGCGCGGTCTCGAGCGCGGTATGAACCAGCTCGCCGACGCCGTCAAGGTGACCTTGGGTCCCAAGGGCCGCAACGTCGTGCT
>NZ_JBIUCF010000088.1:0-33640 GCF_044593615.1 Nonomuraea sp. NPDC051941 | reverse complement strand
ATGAGTGGCTGGAAGTGCGCGACCTTGCGCGCCGGGTGTCCACCTCCACCGGGCAGACAGGCTTCCCGCCGATGAGCGCCGGCGCGGACGGCCGGGTGCTCGTCGCGGACAACGGGCCGCTCCTGTACGACACGGTGAACAAGGCCGCCCTGCCCACCGCGAAGGAGACCCAGCGGCTCAGCGTCGCCGCCGCCGCCAGTCCCGACGGCAGCCAGGTGGTCTTCGCCGGGTTCAACCGGCTCACCCTGTGGGGCCGCGACCTCAAGACCCGCCTCGCCGTCTTCCCGTCCACGCTGGACGGGGCCGATTCCAAGTCGGTTGCGGCGGTCGCCTGGTCGCCGGACGCGCGCACGATCGCCGTGTACGAGGCCGGCCCCCGGATCCGGCTGTGGGACGTGGCCGGCAAGCGGGAGCTGGGCGTCGTGTTCGACGGGCTGACGGATTCGGCCGGCAACAATTCCTGGCTGGGTTTCTCCCCGGACGGCACGAAGATCCACAGCCTGACGTCCGACGGCACGCTGCGCACCCACGAGCTCGACGAGCGGCGGCTGGTCACGCAGGTGTGCGCCCGCGCCGGTCGCGCGCTGTCGGCGGAGGAGTGGCGGACCTACCTGGCGGGCATCGAGCCCTTCACGGTGTGCCCTGCCACCCAGCCCTGAGCCCGCTGTCGATGTCCGACCAAGCCCTGCACAGCATGGACCGCCACCTCGCCCGCGCCTATCAGGCGGCGCGGGTATGGGGGTGGCCGGACGAGAGACGGAAAATCCCACGGGTAGCGGCCTGACCTGCACGGATGGAGCGTGGCCGGCGGTCCGGGGTCATTCCCCGGCGAGTGGCCGATCGACGCGGGTGAGCAGATCATCGATCGGTTCGCAGGCGGTGCAGCGCCACAAGCGCACGGTGCCGTCCCCGCCGGATACGGGCCAGATCCGCACGGTGCCGTCCTGCCCGCCGGTCGCCAGCCGGCGCCCGTCCGGGCTGACGGTGACATCGCGGATCTGCTCGGCGTCCGCCTGCCGGACCAGAGTCGCCGCCGCGCCGGTGAGATCCCAGACACGTAGCGTGCCGTCACGGCTGGCGCCGGCCAGCCACCGGCAGTCCGGGCTGAACTCGGCGCTCCACACCACACGCTCGTGGCCACGCAGCACCACCGGCTTCGTCTCGCCGCCCGTGTCGGCGACCCGTATCGTGCCATCGGTGGCGGCGCTGGCCAGGCTCCTCCCGTCGCGGCTCACGGCCAGGCCCACCACCTCGCCGTCGTGCCGGTCCAGCACGCGATCGGTGCCGGCAGACCAGTCCCAGCTCCGGACGGCGCCGTCCACACCTCCGCTGAACACCCGCCGGCCGCTCGAATCGAACGCCGCCGTCCACACCTCCTTCTCATGGCCGCGCAGCACCGAAACGAGCCCCATGCCTGCCGGATCCCAGACGCGTACGGTCCCGTCGTCGCCCGTCCGGGCTGAACTTCGGGCTCAACGCCACTCCCATTGCCCGTCCCAGCCCAGGGACCGTCGCCAGGAGGTGATCTTCGACGATGCCCTGCCGCAGGACCGACTCGGCTTCTCGCGGCACCCGGTTTGGGGGCCCAGTCGTACGTGACCCTGTGGATCCGCACGGTCGACCCCGTCCTGACGGGCCCGCGGCGCGGCGGAGGCCGAGCTGGGCAGAGGCTAGGTGGTCGTTCGCAACCGGGCCTCGGCGGCCCAGTGGGGTGCGTTCCACTGGTCGGCGATGGTGGCGGCCTGGGTGAAGTGGGCGGCGGCCTCGGTGCGGCCCAGGAAGAGGGCCAGCTCGCCGAGGGTGTGGGCGACCGGGCGCAGCGCCACCGCCAGGCTCGCGGCGCCCGCCGGGGGGCCGTTGCGGTGCGGAAGCAGCGTCGTGTAGATCTCCTCGGCGGCGTCGCGGTCGTTCAAGGCGACGATGGCCATCGCGCGCAACGTTGTGAGGAAGGTGAAGAAGAAGTCGGGGCGGATCGGGCTGGGTGACGCGCGGACCTCGCGGGCTTCGGCGTCCAGGCCGTTGGCGTGGAGGGCGAGCGCGAGCAGGTCGGAGGTCATGGGGTCGAGCGCGGTGTGGAGGGCGCGCACGTCGTCCAGGTGCGCACCGAGCGTGCCGTCGTTCAGCCAGATCGTGGCCAGGGCGAGTTGGAGAAAGCCCGTCGCGTGCACCGATCCGGCGCGTTGCATGCCCTCGTCGGCCTTGATGTAGAGGCGCTCGGCGTCGGCGAATCGGCCTTCGACGAGCGCCAGGGTCGCCAGCGTGATCTCGGCGACGGCGATCGCCTCGCGCATTCGGTAGGTGCGCGCGAGGTCCAGGGCTTCGATGGTCGCCTGGCGCATGGTCACCGGGTCGTTGGCGGCGGCGGCGACGGTGGCATGGTTGATCAGCCCGGTGACGCGGTAGACGGGCAGGTCGTGCTCGGTGCCGATCGCCACGAGCTCTCGGCAGAGCTCGGCGTCGTCGTGGACTCGGGCCAGGCTCTGGAGTGCCGCGGCCCGCAGCCGGGGTCCGGTGGCGAGGTCGAGTGCCTCCTGCGCTGCCTCCAGAACGGTCGGGTCGTCCTCGCCGACCAGTTCGTCCACGTACGCCGTCAGGAGCCGGGACCGCACCGAAGGGGTCAGGTCGCGCTTCAGCAGGCGGCTCAGGCGGTCGACGATGGACCGGTCGACCGTGCCGTACATACGGGCCTGCCAGGTGGTCGGCTCCGTCCACGCGGTGAATGCGGCGATCATCAGGTCGTCGCGGCCCAGGGACTCCGCGTACTCCACAGCTTCACGGCGGGTCTCGCGGGCGGCCCCGACGGCTCCCGCCCGGATCTGCGCGCGCAGCAGCCTGCCGAGCAATTCGATGCGTTCGTCCGGTCCGGTCGAGTTGGCGACGGCGTCGGTGAGGAGGGCGGCCGCCACGTCGTGGGCGTAGCGGGCCTCGGCAAGCTCGGCGGCCTGGACGCAGTAGCCGACGGCCTTCGGCGAGCCGGCGCGCGCGTAGTGGTGGGCCAGCGCCGCGATGTCGTGGGTGCCTTCAAGAGCGGCGGCGATCCGGGCGTGCATGCGGGCTGTGCGGAGGCGGCTGAGGTCGGCGATGAGCGTGTCCCTGACGAGGGCGTGGACGAAGCGGACGCGTCCGGGGGCGGGCTCGTTCAGCAGCCCGGCGATGACGCCCGCGTCCAGCGCGTCCATCACGCCGTCCTCGTCGGTGTCGGCGCCCTTGACGAGGACGTCCACCGAGCTTTCCCGGCCTGCGACCGCGGCCAGCCGGAGGATGGACACGCCTCCCTCGGGCAGGCGCGCGAGCCGGCGGCGGAGGACGTCCCGTACGCCTTCGGGGACCTCGGAGAGGGCGACCAGCGCGCCTTCGCCATTCAGCAGCCGGGCGCTTTCGCGCACATAGAACGGGTTGCCGCCGGTGCGCTCGGCGATTCCCGCGATGGTCTCCTCGTCGGCCTCGCATTCGGTCCGTACGAGCTCCGCGACGGCCTCGTCGTTCAGCCCCGGGAGCGCCAGGCGGAGGGGCGTGGCGCGCGCGAGGGAGGCCAGCGTTTCGGTGAGGTGTCCGCTCTCGTCCGCGCGGTACGCGGCGACGACCAGGATCGGGGCCCGCATGCCGAGGCCGCCGCCGAGCAGCTCCAGCGTGGCGGCGTCCGCCCAGTGCAGGTCGTCCAGCACGACGGCGACCGGGCGTTCCGCGGCGACCGCCGCGAGCCATTTCCACACGGCCTGGCGCAGGCGGAACCGTCCCGCGGTGGCGTCGGCGTTCACCGGCTCGGTGTCGGTGAGCAGCGGCGCGAGGCCGTCGGCGAACTCGCCCGGGGACGTGGCCGCGGCAACGGCTCTCAGCGCCTCGGTCCAGGCCCACGCGGGCGGCGCGCTGTCGACCTCGGGGCAGTGGCCGACGGCGACCAGCCATCCGTCACGTTCAAGCCGCCTGCCCAGGTGTTCCAGTAGCGTCGACTTGCCGAGCCCGGCCTCGCCGGTGACAAGGGCGATGCGGGCGCCGTCGGTGGCGGCCCCGGTGGCGACCCCGGTGGCGGCCGTGACCAGTGCCGACAGTTCCGCCTCGCGTCCGACGAACGGCGCCTCGTTGATCGGAGCCGGCCGCGGCAGCGGCGCGGTCGGCGGTGGCGGGGGCACGGTCTCGCGCAGGACGTCCGTGCGCTGGGTGAGGATCGCCTCCTCCAACGCCGTCAGGTCCGGGCCGGGGTCGAGCCCGAGCTCCTCGGCGAAGATGCCGCGGGCGCGGCGGAGCGTCGCCAGCGCGTCGGCTTGGCGGCCACTGCTCCACAGTGCCAGGGCGTGCAGCCGCCAGCCCTCCTCGCGCAGCGGCTCATCGCGGGTGAGCCGCTCGGCCTCGGGGACCACCGCGGCAGCGTCGCCGATTCGCAGACCCGCCGCGACGTGCAGCTCGGTGGCGAGCAGGCGCAGCTCGTTCAGCCGGGCCGTCTCGGCGGCGGCCCACGGCTCGTCGGCGACCTCGGCGAACGCCGGTCCCTGCCACAGCCCCAACGCTTCGGCGAGCCGGGACCGGGCGGCACGCGGGTCGGTGACCGTACGGGCCTGGTCGAGCAGGTCCTCGAACCGCCACGCGTCCACCGACTCCGGCGGCAGCCGCAGCGCATAGCCGGGCGACGCGCTCACCAGCAGCCGGGCCGACGTGCGCGGCGGGCGCCCGGGCTCCAGCAGCCGGCGCAGGTTGGACACGTACGCCTGCAAGGACAGCAGAGCCCGCGCGGGCGGCTCCTCGCGCCACAGATCCTCGATCATCCGATCGACCGGCACGACCTGCCCACGCGCCGCCACCAGCAACGCCAGCACGCCCCGCTGCCGCGGCCCGCCGAGGTGAACGGCCGCACCGTTCACCTCGGTCGCGAACGAGCCCAGCACCCGGATGAAAACCATGATTCGCACATCGTACGTGGACGCTTCCAAATCGGCTCCAAGCCCCCTCCAAATACCCGGGAGCAGCCTGAACACATGGCCACCGATGAAGGGCAGGAACAGATGAGCGTCAACACCCAGGACATGGAGATCGTCCACCGCGCCTTCCGTCGCGAGTCGCGGCTGCTGATGGAGCTCGTCGCGGCGGTCGCCCCGGGTGACACCGCTCGCGCCAAGGTGATCGCCGACCACTACCGCGACTACCGGCTGGGACTGAAGAACCATCACGAGGGCGAGGACGAGCTGCTGTGGCCGCCGCTGCTGTCCCGGGTCGATCTGGAGGCCGACATCGTCCTGCGCATGGAGGCACAGCACGAGCGTGTCGCGGCTACGCTGACCAGGCTGGACGCCGCGGTCCCGGCGTGGGAGGCCGCCGCCGGGGCGGACGAGCGCGACACGCTCGTGGCCGCCCTCGCCGATCACCGGGCCGTGCTTCTCGAGCACCTCGACGACGAGGAGGCCACTCTCCTTCCGCTCGCGGCCGAGCACATCACCGAAAAGGAGTGGGCCTCCCTGGGCGACCACCTGGTGGCCAACACCCCCAAGCTCACCCTTTTCACCCTCTTCGGCCTCGTCCTGGAGGACGCGAACCCGGCCGAGCGCGCCACGCTCCTGTCCGCCCTTCCCGCTCCGGTACGCGGCATCTGGCACATCATCGGCCGCCCCCGCTACGCCCGCCACATCAGCCGCGTCCGCGCCGCCTGACCAGACCCCACAGAACTCCCAAGCCCTCGCAGGAGAAGAACAATGTCACTGAAGAAGATCAACACCGTCCTGACCGCCGCCTTCATCCTCTTCATCCTCTGGTTCGGGACGGAGTTCATCCTGAGCCCGGAGACGACGGCGCCGGGCTTCGGCCTGCCGAGCTGGCCGTCCGGCGACGGCGGCGGCTTCCTGATCATCAAGGGAATCCGCGACGTCGTCCTGGCCCTGGTGCTGGGCATCCTGCTGGTGACGGGCCACCGCCGGGCGCTGGGCTGGGTGCTGCTGGTGGAGGCCTTCGCCGCGTACGGCGACATGACCACCGTGCTGGCCCACCACGGCTCCGTGGCCACCGCGTTCGGCGTCCACGCCCTGACCGCGACGCTGATGGTGGTCAACGGCCTGCTGATGATGCGCGAGACCCGCAAGGTCGCGGCCGCTCCGGCGACGCCCGCCCCGCAGCCCGCCTGACGCCGCGCAGCAACGGTCCCAGGGCGGTCGCCTACGGCATCCACGGCGCCACCGCCGCGGTGATGCCGGCGATCAGCGCGCTCCTGGCGGATGGCGACGGCTTCGAACAGGCGGCCACCGCGTGGAATCTGACCATCAGGCAACCGGTGGAGGCCGCTGATGCCGATGACGTGGCGGCGCTCGTGCGTCACGCGCGGCGGGCGGGTATGACGGTGACCGCGCAGGAGCGCGCGGCCCGGTGGGCGCGGGCGTGAAGTGGGGGCAGGTGCCGGCGGCGACATGATCACCAACCCGGAGACGCCCGCACCTGCCAGGGCCCCGCGGTGTCAGCAGAACGCGAGGGACCCGTCCGGCCGGACGGGAACCCGGCGTTCCCAGTGCACGTAGTCGTCCTCCGCCAGGGCGTCCTCGTCGATGGTGATCCCCCAGCCGGGCCGGTCGGGCCGCAGGTCCAGGTGCCCGTCGACCGGCACGTACGGGTCCGGGCACCACCTCGTCGTCTCCGGCTTGTACTCCAGGATCGAGAAGTTGCTGCAGGCCGCGGCGAAGTGCACGTTGTGCGCGGTGGCGAGAGGCCCCATGGGGTTGTGGGGCGCCACCATGGTGTTGAAGGTCTCGGCGAGGGTCGCGATGCGCCGCATCTGGGACATGCCGCCCACCACGCAGATGTCCGGCTGGACGAGGTCGGCGCCCCCGTGGGTGAGCAGGTTCAGGAACTCGTGGGGGGAATACAGGCTCTCGCCGGTGGCCAGGGGCACCTCCAACTGCTGGCGCAGGTGGCCCCAGGAGGCGAAGTGCTCCGGGCGGAGCGGCTCCTCCAGGAAGAGCGGGTCCATCGGCGCCAGGGCGTTGCCGAGCTGAACCGCCTGGTAGGGCTCGAAGATCTTGGCGTGCGCGTCGAAGGCGAAGTCGAACTCCTCCGGGCAGCACCGCCTGACCTCCTGAGCCCATTCCGCCGTCTCGGCGACGACGAGGCCCCAGCGTCTGGCGTGCAGGTCCGTTCGGAACGGGCTCAGCTTGAAGGCGGTGAATCCGTGTTGCCGGTGCAGTTCGGTGGTCTGGCGGCGGCACTCGTCGGGGTCGGGCGCGGAGTAGAGCCCGCAGTAGACGCGCACCCGATCCCGTACGGCGCCACCGAGCACCTGGTAGACGGGCACGCCGAGCGCCTTGGCGGTGATGTCCCACAGCGCGTGGTCGATGGCGGCGATCGCCGCCAGCCCGAGCGCTCCCTGCGGGAACCTGGCGGTGCGGAGGAGGAGCTGGGACACGTATTCGACGCGCCGCGGGTCCTTACCCCTGATCTGCCCGCCGAGGTAGTCGAGCAGGGGGCCGAGCGCCAGGTCGGGGCCATGGTTGTAGGCCTCGCCCCAGCCGCTGACGCCCTCGTCGGTGTCGACGCGCACCAGCACCCGGGGACGATCGCCGACGCGCTGCACGAACGAGCGGAGGCCGCTGATCCTCATGGCGCCGCCACGGGCAGGGGCCCGAGGTCGTCGGCCTTGGCCCACTCGGTGAGGATCCGCGCGACCTCCTGCCGTTCGGGTTCGCCGAGGACGGTGCTCGGCGCCCGGACCGCGCGGTCGCACAGGCCGAGCTGGTGCATCGCCTCCTTGACGACGCTGACGTTGTTGGCTCCGCCGTCGACCGCGCGCAGGTGCTCGAACCGCGCGATGTCGTGGAGCATCCGCTCCGCCGCCGGATAGCGCTCCTCGCGCAGGGCGTCCCTGAGCCGGAGCGAGAAGGCGGGGTTGACGTTCACCAGCCCGGAGGTGAAGCCCTCGGCCCCGTGGACGGCGTAGGACAGCGCGTACGGTTCGGCCAGCCCGGCGATCCAGACGAACCGGTCGGGGCCTGTCTCCGCGCGTAGCTGCGCGAAACGGTTCACGTCCGCGACGGCGTACTTCAGGGCGATCACGTTGGGGCACAGGTCGCCCAGCCGCGTCAGCAGCCGGCCGTCCACCCAGGCGTTGCGCAGGTAGAGGACCAGGGCCAGGTCGGGCACCGCTTCGGCGATCTCCCTGTGGTAGTCGAGCCAGCCCTGGGCCGACACGTGCGGGTGCACCGGCTGGTGCACCATGACCATCCGGACGCCGTGCGCCGCCGCGTGGCGGGCCTCCTCGACGGCGGTGGCGACGTCGAGGCCGATCCCGGCCAGGAGGTGCGCCTCTCCCTGAACGGCCTCCGCGGCGGCCGTGATCAGCTGGAGCCGCTCCTCGGCGCTCAGGGCGTAGAACTCGCCGGTGTTGCCGTTCGGGGTGAGCACGTTGACGCCCGCGTCGACCAGGCGGCGCAGCAGCGAACGGAACAGCGCGAGGTCGGGGACGCCGCCGGCGTAGGGCGTGACCGGGATGGCGACGACGTCGCGCAGGGCCCGGGAGAGCTCACCGAACCTCACGGCCGGCCTCCTTGATCTGCTGGAGCGCCCGCTCCTGGAACACGCTGATGTGCTGCAACACGAGCCGGGCCGCCTCGTCGGCCTGCCCGTTCAGTGCCGCCTCGAGAATCTGCCGGTGCTCCTGCGCCTCGTCCTCCCAGGAGGGACGCTGGGACCAGACGTTGACGGAGATGAGGGCCGTCTGGTCGCGTAGCTGGTCGAGCACGCCGACCAGCACCTCGTTGTCGCAGTCGGCGTAGAGGGCGCGGTGGAAGTCGCGATTGGCGAGGCTGCGGGTCACCTCGTCCGTGGCCTCGTCCGACTTGCGCAGGGCCTCGCGGGCGAGCCGGCCGCCGTCGCTCAGCCCGGCCTCGACGCTTCGCCGCACCGCGGCCGGCTCGATCAGGCACCGGGCGTCGAACACGCTCCGGGTGAGGCGCTCGTCGACCTTGCGGACCGTCACCCCGGTGTATTCGCTGATGGTGACCAGGCCGGCCCCGCTGAGCGTCTTCAGCGCCTCGCGCACCGGAGTCTTGGAGACACCGAAACGGCTGGCGAGCTCCACCTCCACGAGGGCACGCCCGGCCGGCAGCTCGCCGCTCAGAATGCCGCGACGCAGCGCTTCGAGGACGAGGGCCGTCCTCGAAGACGCTTTGATCGCGCCCAACGCTGTCTCACTCACCCGCGCTCCTTCACTTGTCATCGACCACCGCAACCGGCGCTCCGTCTGGCCGCCGGGGGGATCGCAGGGCATATGGCCCATTGTATAGAACCGACCATACCCTAAATCTCATATCTCATGTACCGTATGGCAACCGCACAGCGGAGCGCAGTTCTTGGTGAACGAGAGGAAAGACCCATGACCCGTCAGCACCACCCGGCCGAGGTCCTCGGCCGGTACGCCCTGTCCCGGCGCAGCTTCATCCGGACGGCGGCACAGGCCGGCGTCGCCATGGGTCTGGCGTCCGCGGTGAGCGCCTGCGGCGGCTCAGGCGGTGGCAGCGGCGGCACCGTCACGCTGCAGTTGTGGGACACCGACACCCGCCCGGAGCGCACGGCCAACCTCAAGAAGCTGATCTCGATGTTCGAGGCCAAGAACCCCGGCATCCGCATCAACTACCTGGGCCTGCCCACCGACCAGTACATGCAGAAGATCAACACCGCGATCGCCACGCGCTCCACACCCGACCTGCTCACCCCGAAGGCGTCCGACCTCGCGGCCCTGGTGGCCCAGAACGCGCTCGCCCCCCTGGACGAACGCCTGAAGAAGGCCGGCCTCGAACAGCACATCTCCGAGCAGATGCTCAAGTCCTCCCGGGCCGCCGCCCCCGACGGCAAGCTCTACCTGACGCCCACCACCAGCCTCGCCGACGTGATCTACTATCGCGCCGACTGGTTCCAGGAGGCCGGGCTGAAGCCGCCGGCCACCTGGGCGGACTTCGACGCGGCCGCGAGCCGCCTCACCGACGCCTCCTCCGGCCGCTTCGGCTACACGCTGCGCGGCGGCAACGGCTTCTTCAGCCAGTTCGTGCAGATGGTCTATCCACGCGCGGGCGTGAGCACGTTCTTCCGCGAGGACGGGTCCTCCACGCTGGACGACCCCGCGGTCATCGCCGCCTGCGAGAAGTACGTGGCCCTGTTCGGCAGGCAGACCGCGCGCAGCGATCTGACCGCAGACTTCAAGACCATGGTGGCCCAGTTCGGCAACGGCGGCGCGGCCATGTTGAGCCACAGCATCGGCTCCTACCCCAACCACGTCGCCGCCCTGGGAGCCGAGAAGGTCGGTGCCGTCGCGCCTTTCCCCGGGCCGGACGGTCAGGTGCTGACCGGCTGGATGACGACCGGGTTCGCGATGTTCCAGGAGAGCGAGCACCAGGAGGAGGCCTGGAAGTTCCTCGCCTACACGATGGAGCCCGAGGGCAACAGCTTCTGGGCCCAGAAGTCCGGATACCTCCCGGGCAACAAGACGGTCGCGAAAGAGAAGTGGGTGACCGAGAACGCCGCCATGAAGGCCGCGCTGGACGCCGCCGCGAAGCCCGGCGTCGTGACCCTGGAACAGCCCTACTACCTGCCGGAATTCACCTCCATCACCGTCACCGACCTGCTTCCGGAGTGGCAGAAGGTGCTGCAGGGCAGCCTGACGCCCCGTGACTTCCTCACCGCCGCGGCCACGGCCCTGACCACGGCCAAGCGCAAGTACGACAAGGAGCACGGATGAGCTCCACGACCGCCGAACCGGTGCACCAGCCGGCCGGGTCCCGGGCCGGGCACGCGTACCTGCTGATCGCGCCGGCCGTCGTGCTGGTGCTGGTCTTCCTGCTCTATCCCGTGCTCAGCGTCTTCTGGGAGAGCCTGCGCCACCACAACCTCACCCGGCCCCTCGACGACGGGTTCGCCGGCCTGGACAACTACCGGGCACTGCTGGCCGACGAGCGGTTCTGGCGGAGCCTGCGCTTCACCGCCCAGTGGGTGTTCGTGGAGGTGGGGCTGCAGTTCGTGCTCGGCCTGGCGCTGGCGCTGGTGCTGAACCGCACCTTCGTGGGCCGCGGGCTGGCCCGCGCCCTGGCCTTCAGCCCATGGGCGGTGTCGGGCATCCTCACGACGACGATCTGGATCCTGCTCTACAACCCCACCACCGGGATCGGGCACTACCTGGCGTCCATGGGCATCGGCGAGTACGGGACCTCCCTGCTGTCGGATCCCGGCACGACCTTCTGGGCCCTGGTCATCGCCGAGCTGTGGAAGGGCATCCCGTTCTTCGCCATCCTCATCCTCGCCGACCTGCAGTCGGTGCCGCTGGAGCTGTACGAGGCCGCGAACGTCGACGGCGCCGGGCCGCTGCGCCGGTTCTCGGCGGTGACCTGGCCGCACATCCGCAGGGCCGTGATCATCGCCACGCTGCTGCGGGCGGTGTGGGAGTTCAACAACGTCGACCTGCTGTACACGATGACCGCCGGCGGCCCGGCGGGTTCGACGACCACGCTGCCGCTCTACGTGGCCCAGACCGCCATCCACGACCAGGACTTCGGCTACGGCTCCGCGCTCACCGTCACGGCGTTCCTGCTGCTGACCTTCGCGTCCCTGGTCTACCTGCGCATCAGCTCCGGCGATTCCAAGGAGGGCAAGTGAGCCTCGCCACCCGCGACGACGTCGGTCGGGTCCCGGCGACACCACCGACCCGGGGGCACGCGACCGGCGCGCACGCGGCCCGCAAGCGGCGGCGCTCGGTCGGCGGCCGCCTGATGCTGTGGTTGCCGCTGACGTTGTTCCTGCTTTTCACGCTCGTCCCGTTGTACTGGATGGTGCTGTTCGCCTTCCGGCCGCCGGGTTCCACGGCCCTCGTGCCGTGGCCCATCACCCTGGAGAACTTCCGCAGGGTCTGGGAGGGCTCGGGTTTCGGCGTCTACTTCCGCAACAGCATCGTCGTCGCGGTCGCCAGCCTCCTCGTGTCGACGGTGATCGGCATGCTCGGCGGGTACGCGCTCGCCCGCCTCACCTTCCGCGGCAAGAACGTCTTCCTGGTCATCATGCTGTGCACGCAGTTCATCCCGGGCGCCATGATGCTCATCCCGCTCTTCCAGATCTTCAACGGGCTCTATCTGACGAACAGCCTGTGGAGCCTGATCATCGCCGACACCGTCTTCCACCTGCCGCTCTCCCTCGTCCTCATGGCGGGCTTCATCAGAAATGTGCCGGTCTCCCTGGAGGAGGCGGCTCAGGTGGACGGGTGCGGCCGGATCCAGGCGTTCTGCGCGGTCGTCCTGCCGCTGCTGAAGCCCGGGATCGTCGCCGTCGGGTCCTTCGCGTTCATCAGCGCGTGGAACAACTTCCTGTTCGCCATCATGTTCATCAGCTCGCAGGACCGGTTCACCGTGCCCGTCGGGCTGAGCTACCTGCTGGGGGAGTTCGGCACCGACTTCGGCGCTCTCGCCGCCGGGGGCCTGATCGCCGTCGCGCCCGTCGTCGTGCTCTTCGCGTACGTCCAGCGCTTCCTCATCCAGGGGTTGAGCGCCGGCGCGGTGAAGGGCTGACGCCGGTGTGCGGTTCGATGGGGGGAGTGCCCGGCCTGGCGGGCGAGTTGCCGTAAGCTGCGGCCCGATCGGTCGCAGGCATGCGGCCCGCCAGTGCGGGTAATGACCGCCACCGAGCGGAGGGTTGGGTGGCATGGGCTTGTGGATGAGGTTGAAGGGCCGGTTCGGGCGGCAGGGGCGCAAGCTGCGGGCCACGGCCTTGCAGCGCTTCGGCTGGAGAGAGCTGCGCCCGGGCCAGCAGGAGGCGATGGAGCACTTACTCAAGGGCCGCGACGTGCTGCTCGTCATGCCGACCGGCGGCGGCAAGTCAGCGGTCTACCAGGTGCCCACGCTGCTGCTCGACGGCCCCGCGATCGTCGTCTCGCCGCTGATCGCGCTCCAGCGCGACCAGGTGACCCACCTGCTCAAGGCGGACGCGGGCGGCGCCGTGGCGGTGAACTCGACCTCCTCCGTAGCGGCCGGGCTGGAGAAGGTGACGGCCGGGGACGCGGCGTTCGTGTTCCTGTCGCCGGAACAGCTCGCCAAGGCCGACGTCGTCGAACGCCTCGCGCAGGCCGGGCCCTCGCTGATCGTCATCGACGAGGCCCATTGCGTCTCGTCCTGGGGCCACGACTTCCGGCCCGACTACCTGCGGCTCGGGAAGGTCATCGAGCGCCTGGGGCATCCGCCGGTGGTGGCGATGACCGCCACCGCCGCCCCGAACGTCCGTGAGGAGATCATCCGCTCGCTGGGGCTGACCGACCCGGTGGAGATCATCAGGGGGTTCGACCGCCCGAACATCTCGCTGGAGGTCCGCCGCTTCGTCTCCGCCCAGGACAAGAAGCGGGCGCTGGTCGAGCACGCCGCCTCCCTCGACGGTCTCGGCCTGGTGTACGTCGCCACCCGCAAGGAGACCGAGGAGTACGCGGCCGCGCTGACCCGGAAGGGACGCCGGGCCGAGCCGTACCACGGCGGCATGCGGGCCACCGAACGCACCCGCGTGCACGAGCTGTTCACCAGGGGCGAGGTGGACACCGTCGTGGCGACGTCGGCGTTCGGCATGGGCATCGACCGGCCCGACGTGCGCTACGTGCTGCACGCCGAGCCGCCGGAGTCGCCCGACGCGTACTACCAGGAGATCGGCAGGGCGGGACGGGACGGCGCTCCGGCCTCGGCGGTGCTGTTCTACCGGCAGGAGGATCTGGGCCTGCGCCGGTTCTTCACCAGCGGCCGAGCCGACGCCGAGGCACTGCTGCGCGTGGCCACACTGGTTCGCGAGCACGCCGGAACGGTGCCCGCGGGCGAACTGGCCGCGCTGCTCAAGATGAGCACCTCCAACCTCGCCAGGCTCGTCAACCTGCTGGAACGCGCGGGCGCGCTCACCGTGACCCACACCGGCGACCTGCGGTACGCCTCCCGCACGCTGACGCCGGAACAGGCCGCCGCGCGGGCGTCCGAGCTGGACGAGGCGCGACGACGCGTGGACGACTCGCGGATCGATATGATGCGCGGCTACGCGGAGACCAGGGGCTGCCGCCGCCGGTTCCTGCTCCACTACTTCGGCGAGCCGTACGCCGGAACCTGCGACACCTGCGAGAACGGCCCGGCACCCGGACCGGCGCCCGCCCCGGACGGCGGGGAGCTACCTGTGCAGGCCAGGGTGACGCACAAGATGTGGGGGGCGGGGACGGTCATGAGCCGCGAACACGACCGGATCACCGTGCTGTTCGACTCGGTCGGCTACAAGACGCTGTCGCTGGCCGCGGTGGATGACGTCCTCCACCGCGGGTAGGTTCCGCACCGTCCCGTGGATCCGCTCGGCCATGGCCCGGGCGGTCCGGGAAAATGGTTGGACGGGACGATCCGCGTGTTGATAGCGTCCTGCGAACCGTGACACCGCACGAGGAGGTGAGACCCATGAACGCTGTATCGATGTGGGTGCTCCCCTCGTCGTCACGGTCGGGCGACTGACATAGATGTCGCCGGGAGCGCCTCGACAAGGCGATCCCGAAAGGCGACAACCTATGAATTCTGATTGTTTCCCGTCCCGCACCGGCGAGCATGCCGTAGCGATCAGCCGGGTCGCGGAGCGGCAATGGCACGCCGTCGAGGGCGACCGGGTGGTCGGCCGCGGCGACATGTCACGCAGGCCCGACGGACGGATGTTCCTCAGCATCGACGCGTGGGACGGCGAGGTCTTCGACCGGCTCGCCGACGCCATGCCGGCGGACCTGCCGAGGCCGCTGCACACGGTGGTCGACGAGGCCGACCTTGACCTGACGTCGCAGTGGGAGCGTGCCGGGTTCGCGATCCGACGCCGCGAGTGGGAGTACCTCGTGCCCACCGACCCGCGGATCACGGGTCTCGATTCGGCGCCACCACCGGAGGGCGTGACGATCGTGGCCGCGGGCAGGGTGGAAGAGGCCCTTCTGCGTACGCTGGACCGCGCGATTCGCGACGAGGTCGAGGCCACCGTCGGCTGGCAGGAGATGCCCGCCGAGGTGGTGCCCGGCCCGATCGTGCTGGATCCGTCGAAGTACGCGGTGGCCGCACGGCCCGATCAGTACGTGGGCCTGGTCCGGCTGGCAGCGGTGACCAGGCGGCCACGGATCGGGCTGATCGCGGTCCGGTCCGGCCGGCGGCGCCGCGGCATCGCCCGGGCATTGCTCGCCCACGTCCTGGGTGCCCTGCACCACAGCGGCACCGAAGCGGCCTCGGCCGAAGTGAACGAGTCCAACCGGGCGGCCATGGCGCTGTTCGAGGGCGTCGGGGCCCGGCGTACGGGCAGCAATCTGGAATTGGTGCTCCACTGAGACCGCACTGCGGCTCGCGTCAACGGCATTCGTAGTGAAGAGGTGAGAGAACGATGGCAAGATCACCAGACGGTATCGAAATAGAGGGCACGGTCATCGAGTGCATGCGTAACGCCACCTTCAGGGTGGAGCTCGAGAACGGGCACAAAGTACTGGCGCACATCAGCGGGAAGATACGGAAGAACTACATCAAGATCTTGCCGTATGACCGGGTGCTCGTGGAGCTCAGCCCATACGACCTGACCCGCGGCCGGATCCTGTACCGCTACAGGACGTAGTCACCGCCCGGGGCAGCGCATATCGGCGGGCGGCCGCGCTCACGCGCGTCGGCCGCCCGCCGTCATGCCCCGCCATCGCTCCACGGCCAGGGCCGCGATCTCCTCGAGCCGGCCGGATCGCTCCGACTACCCCGTCCCCGAGACCATCGGGTTCCGCGTTCAGGCATCGCGGGCGCAGCGGTCACTCCGGCCAGGTGCGGCTTCTTCGGGGTGCAGGAGCAGGACGCTGCCGTCGCCGTTCGCAGCGATGATCAGGGAGCCGTCCGCCGTGGCCGCGATCCCGGCGAACGGCCGCGGCATTCCGGGCAGGCCGGGCGGGATGAACAGGCCGGGTTCCGGGCCGGTCAAGCCGGCCGCGGACGCGACCGGAAGCGAGCCGGCTTCGACCTCCACGTCGCCGGTGGCGAGGTCGATGGCGAGCAGGCGGCGGTGGGCGGTCTCGACGACGTACAGGGTGCCGTCGTGGACGGTGATGCCCTGCGGGGTGCCGAGCCCGTCGGCCAGCAGCACGGGTAGGCCGTGCTCGACGCGGTACACCGAGGCGAGCTGCTCGTCGCTGACGTAGCAGCGCCGGCCGGCGTCGACGGCTACGTCGACCGGGCGGCCGAGGCCCTCGGCCAGCACGCTGACCTGGTCGTCGTGGTCGATGGCGACGATGCGGCCGGCGCCGGATTCGGCGACCAGCAGCGTGCCGTCGGCGCGCACGGCGATGCCCAGCGGCCGGTTCAGGCCGTCGGCCCGGGTGCGTACCGTGCCGGAGCGGCGGTCGTAGGTGCGTACGTGCCCGTACTGGGAGGTGGTGTGGAGCAGGTCGCCGTCGGCGGCGATGCCGTGCACGAAGGTCAGCTGCTCGGTGGTGGTGACGTCTTCGTCCGGCCGGTCGGCGGGCTGGGTGAGGCGGTAGTGGTCGGCCACGTGGACGCCGCCGCCGAGATCGATGGTCACCCCGAAGGGGCCGCCGAGGCCGCGGGGCACGATCTGGCGGGTACGTCCGTCGGCCGCGAGCTCGGCGACGCCGCCATGCGCGTAGCTGGAGACGAACATCCGGTTGTCGGCGTCGAAGGCGGCGTTGTCCAGGGCGTTGAGCTCGCTGACGATTTCCGACCGGTCGCCGGTGCCGGCCAGGTCGACGCGCGTGACGATCCCGCTCGCCCCGCGGGCGAGCACCAGCAGGGCGCCGGCGCGGTCGAAGCGCACGGCGACCGGATCCGGGACGTCCGCGGCCACCAGCTCCGGCTCGCCGCCGTCGAGCGGGATGCGGAACACCTCGCCGGTGAGCATGTGCGGGTAGTAGAGCTGCCCGTCCGGGCCGAGCTGCATCGCGTTGCCCATGGCTAGGCCAGCCGTGAGCACCGTGGGTTCGCCGCCGGCCGGGGACAGCTCCAGCAGGCGTCCACCCGGGATCATCTCGTTGGCGAACACCCGGGTGCCGACGCAGGCGATGCCGTTGGGCGCGGTGATCTCGCCGGTGACGAGCGTGAAGTCCCCGGTCGGGTCACGTCGCCACACCCGGCCCGGGACCAGGTCGGTCACGTACATCGCGCCGCCGCTGTCGAAGGCGAGGTCGTCGGGGGAGTGCAGCGGCCCGTCCGATGGCACGACCACCTCGACGTCGCCGGTGGCCAGGTCGACGGCGCTGATCTGACCGGCGAGGAACTGGGCCACGTACAGGCGCCCGTCGGGTCCGAAGGCCATGCCGTTCGACCCCCACAGCGGACTCGCCCGGACCAGCAGCTCGGCCTTGCGGCGGTTCATCGGTTGCCCGCCAGGATCTCGTCCATGCCGCCCTCGGTACGCCACCGGCGCAGCAGGTCGTGGAAGGCGACCGGACCGGGCCCGTACGTCTGGCTGACCCGGCGGGGCTTGCCCTCGTTGTTGTAGTAGCCGGGCGTGCACTCGGCCTGGAACCGGCTGTGGTCCGGCGCCAGCTCCCGGATGGTGGCGACCCACGCGTCCTCGGCGTCCTTGGTCGGCTCGACCACACCGAGGCCACGCCGGCGGGCCTCGGCGACCACGGCGCCGATGTGGGTGGCCTGCTCCTGCAGGATGTGCACGAAGTTGACCGCGGAGGCGTTCTGCAGCGGGCCCAGGTGGAACAGGTTCGGGAAGCCGTGGCCGTAGAAGCCGTGCAGCGTGCGGGGGCCCTGCCGCCAGGTGCCGAGCAGGGGCGCGCCGTCCCGGCCGTACACCGGCAGGGCGCCGGAGAGGATGCCGGAGACGCCGACCTCGAAGCCGGTGGCGAAGATGACGCAGTCGACCTCGTACTCGTGCTCGCCGACCACGACCGCCGACTCCGTCATCGCGGTGATGCCGCCGTGGTCGGCGGTGTCGACCAGGGTGACGTTGGGCCGGTTGAACGTCTGCAGGTAGTGGTCACTGAAGGTGGGCCGCTTGCACATGTAGCGGTACCAGGGTTTGAGCAGCTCCGCGGTAGCCGGGTCGTCGACGATCTCGTCGACGCGGGCGCGGATCTGGTTCATCTTCTGGAAGTCGGCGATCTCGTCGAGGTACTCGCGCTGCTCGGGTGACAGGTCGGTGTCGACGGTGCCGGCCATCAGGTGGCGTTGCAGCCGTGCGGTGCTGGTCCAGCCGTCGTTGATCAGGTCCTGTCCGGCGGGCCCGCCGGTGACGACGGTGAGGAAGTTCGCCATCCGTTCCCGCTGCCAGCCGGGCTTGAGCGAGGCGGCCCAGGCCGGGTCGGTGGGGCGGTTGTCGCGCACGTCGACCGACGAGGGGGTGCGCTGGAAGACGTACAGGTGCTGCGAGTCCCGCCCCAGGTGCGGGATGACCTGGATCCCGGTGGCGCCGGTGCCCACGACCGCGACCCGCTTGTCGGCGAGCTGGTGCAGGTCGCCGCTCTGGTCGCCGCCGGTGTAGCCGTAGTCCCAGCGGCTGGTGTGGAAGGTGTGCCCGCGGAACGTCTCGATGCCGGGGATGCCGGGCAGCTTCGGCTGGGTCAGGGTGCCGGAGGACATGACGACGTAGCGGGCACGGAAGTCGTCGCCGCGGTCGGTGCGCACCTGCCACTCGGCCGCGGCGTCGTCCCAGCGCAACTCCGTGACGCGAGTATGGAACAGCGTGTCGCGGTACAGGTCGTAGAGTTCGGCGATCGCGACGGCGTGCCGGCGGATCTCCTCGCCGGGCGCGTACCGCATGGTGGGCAGGTAGCCGACCTCTTCGAGCAGCGGCAGGTAGACCGATGATTCGATGTCGCAGTGGATGCCCGGGTAGCGGTTCCAGTACCAGGTGCCGCCGAAGTCGCCGGCCTCGTCGAGCATCCGGATGCCGTCCACGCCGGCCTCGCGGAGCCTGGCGCCGGTGAGCAGCCCGCCGAAGCCGCCACCCACCACCAGCGCCTCGACTCGGTCGCGGACCGGTTCCCGCTCGGCGCGTTCGGTGTACGGGTCGGCGGCGTAGTAGCCGAACTCGCCACGGGCGCCCTGGTACTGGGCGTTGCCGTCGGGCCGCAACCGGCGGTCGCGTTCGTGGCGGTACCTGGCGCGTAGCACGTCCGGGTCGAAGCCCAGGTCCGCGACTGTGAGGCGGGCAGGCGGCGTCGGAGAGTGTTCCATGGATGCCCTTCCGATTCGGGTGATCAGGTGGGGAGCGGGTGAAGCTCAGTTCGGCGGCGTGCTCAAAGGCGTTCTCGTTGCGATTGGCGGCAGGCAGGCTGCGCTCTTGGCCGTATGAATGAGCGAGCGGCCGGTGGCGAGTCGGTCCCGCTTGGCACGGTCGCCCAGCAGCATGCCGATCATTTTGGCGTGGGCGCTCATGTACGCGGCCTGAGCGGCGTCCTTCTCCTCAGAGGTGAACTCGGCCAGGCTGACCAGCGTGTCTGACCAGTACGCGAACTTGCCAGCGGGTCAGCACTGGCCGGCCGGATCGGCGCCACCGGGCAGCCCTCGCGCGGTTCGGCCCATTCCGCCCGCGGCTCCAGGACCGTAGGCGCTGGGGGCGGATGTTCCGGCGCCTGCTGGAAGGTCTCGATCAGCTCGTGCTTCTTTCTCGGCATCGAGTCAGGCCGCCGACCAGCCGCCGTCCACCGGCATGATCGCGCCGCCGCCCTGCCTCGGCAAGTGCGGTAGCAGAGCGTGCGTCACCAGGAACGTACCGGTGAGGTTGATGCGCGGGACGCGTTCCCACTCGGCCAGTGTGATGCCGGCGGGCAAGGCCATCGTGTCCATGATCCCGGCGTTGTTGCACAGGACGTCGATCCGGCCGTACGCGTCGATCGCCGTTTTCCACCAGGGCCGTGACCGCCGCCTCGTCGCCGATGTCGGCAGCGGTGCGATGAGCGCTCTCTTCGTTGACATCACAGACCACGACGCGAGCGCCGGACTTGGCGAAGGCGACCGCCATCGCCCGGCCAATGCCGGAGCCCGCGCCGGTGACCAGGCAGATCTTGCTGTCGAAAGCGCTCAACGTCCTCTCCTGTCGGGAGCGAGTATCACAACCGGACAATGCTGTCCGGTAACAATGTAGCCCGTCTGACTGATCATTGTCGAATGCGGGGCATGCTGATGTTGAGCATGCGGACACTGTTGTCCGGTCGGTGGTGTGAGAGTCATGTCCGCGGCACGTCCGGCGGGCAAGGGACGCCGCGTCGCCGCTCGCAATCGCGCGGCACTGATCGCGGCGGCCCGCGAAGTGTTCGCGAACGTCGGCTACGACGCGCCACTCAGCCTGGTCGCTCGCGCTGCGGGAGTCGGCCAGAGCGGTCTCTATCGGACTTTCCCGACCGGCTCAGCCTTGCACTGGCCGTCTTCAGTAACGGCGCGGCCGCCCGTGGGTGGTCGCTCCTACGCCGGGGCATGCGCGCCTGACCGGCTCCGACCCGGTCCGGATGGCGGAAGGCATGTCGACACACTCGGCCCGCAGGCGGTCCGGCTGCCGTAGTCGAAATGCCACCACTCATCGGCGCCACGCCGACCGGTGGGTGCTCACCCAGGCACGGCGGTCTGTTCGCGCTCGCCCGATGCTCGTCGTGCGCTGATCGTCATCACCGCGAGGCCGGCCAGGACGATGGCGGCGCCGGCGTACAGGGGAGCGGCGTAGCCGAGGCCGGCGCTGATGGCCAGGCCGCCGAGCCAGGCGCCCAGCGCGTTGCCGACGTTGGAGGCCGAGACGTTGGCGCTGGCGGCGAGCGGGACGCCGTTCGCGTAGTCGGTGACGCGGGTGATCATGCCGGGGACGGCGGCGAACCCGAACAGGCCCAGCAGGAAGACCAGGACCACCGACGCGGCGGGGCTGCCGGCCAGCAGGCCGAACGCGATGAGCGTGGCGGCGAGGCCGGCCAGGGAGGCGATCAGCGTGCGATCCCGGTTGCGGTCCGCGGCCCGCCCGCCGGCCAGGTTCCCGATCACCAGGCCGGTGCCGTACACGACGAGCAGCCAGGCCACGTCGGCGCTGGAGAAGCCGGTGACCTGGGTGAAGGTGTAGGCGATGTAGCTGAACGCGCCGAACATGCCGCCGTAACCGAGCGCGGTGGCCGCCAGCGTCAGCCAGACCTGCGCGGAGCGGAACGCGCGGAGCTGGACGCGCAGCCCGTTCAGGCCGGAAGCCGCCGAGGGATGCGTACGGTCCACCGCGCCGGCCCAGCCCGGCACCAGCGCCGCGATGGCGAGCAGGGCGATCACGCCGATCACGGTGATCGCCCAGAACGTGGCGCGCCAGCCCCAGCGTTCGCCGACCAGCGCGCCGAACGGCACGCCCAGGACGTTGGCGAGGGTCAGCCCGGCGAACATCACCGCCACCGCCCTCGACGCCCGCTCCGGCGGCACCATGCGCCGGGCGACGAGCGAGCCGATGCCGAAGAACGAACCGTGGCACAGGGCGGCGACGACGCGGCCGAGCAGCATCACCGGATAGTCGGACGCGACGGCGGAAAGGAGGTTGCCGGCGACGAAGAGTGCCACCAGCCCGATGAGGACCGACTTGCGGGACAGCCCGCTGGTGGCGGCGGTCACCACGATGGCGCCGACCGCGACGCTCAGCGCGTATCCGGAGATCAGCCACCCCGCCGCGGCCTCGGACACGGCGAGGCTCAGGCTCACCTGGGGGAGCAGGCCCGCGATCACGAACTCGGTCAGGCCGATCCCGAAGCTGCCGAGGGTCAGCGCGATGAGCCCGGCGGGCATCCGCCGGCTGCCGTTCGCCGGAATCGTCACGAAAGCATCATCCTCGTTGCGATCTTACTCACCCGCCACGTAGCCAGGCGACCTGCTCGGCGGTCAGGCGAATCTGGCCGGCCCTGAAGCCGGCTCTCGACTCCTCCAGCGTCTTCGGCCCGTACAGGGCGAACGTCGGGAAAGGCTGGTGCAGGACGTAGTCCATGGCGATCGCCGAGGGCGAGACGCCGTAGTCGCGGGCCGGCTTTTCGGCTCGCTGCTTCCGCTCGAAGTTCTCCGGCCCGTAGAAGCACCGCACCAGCGTCGCGTCCGTACGGTCCGAAGGATCGGCTCGGGTGAAGAAGTTGCGGGACCGGGCCGACCACGCGAGTAGCGGCAGCTGCCGTTCGGTGAGCCAGCGGATCGATTCCGCGTCGCACGCGTCCAGGTAGCCGGGCCACGGCAGCTTGTTGGGTTCGGCCAGGCCGAAGTAGTTGCTGAGCAGCGAGAAGCCGCGTTTGCCATGGGCCCGTGCCCAGGCGTTGGCCTCGTCCACCCGTCGGATCGACCAGTTCGAGCCGCCGAAAATGCGCACGAGGCCGGGCCCATGGGTCGAGCATCTCGATCGTGCCTTTCGACCCGACGATCTGCACGGTGTTGTTGTCGACCATCCGCACACCCGCCGCACGGACGCCGTCACCCCGTTGCCGAAGCGCAGCTGCGCGGTCGCCCACTCGTCGACACCGCCGTCGCTGAGAGCGTCCGCCGGCGGAGGCCTGCGGCTTCAGGCGCCCGCCGGTCCGCTGTAGTCGGTGACGGCGTAAACCTGCAGGAGTCTCTCGACTCCGCGCAGGAAGGTCTCGCAGATCAGCACCGGGTCGAACAGGCAGCCGGCGGCCATGGCGCCGTCGCGCATCATCACGAAGTGGCGGGCGGCGGGCTCGGCGCCGGTCTCCTGGATCTTGGCCAGCAGTGCCGTGACGGTGTCCAGGAACCATTGGCGGTGGGCGAGCACGGCCTTGTGCACCGGGGACTCGGGGTCGGGATACTCGGCGGCGGCGTTGAGGAAGGCGCATCCCCGGAAGCCGGGGGACTGGATGCCTTGGGCGATGGACTCGCTGAGGGCCTGGATGGTGCCGGCGGCCGGTAGTCCGGCGGCGACGGCCTCGTCGGCCTGACCTCGCATGGCCCGGTCGACTTCGTTCAGGTAGGCGAGGACGAGGTCTTCCTTGCCGGGGAAGTGCCGGTAGAGGGTGGCTCGCGTCACCTGTGCTTCGGCGACGATGCGATCGATGCCGACGGCGTGGATGCCCTCCGCGTAGAAGAGCCGGGTGGCCGTGTTGAGCAGCCGGGACCGCGCTTCGGACGGCCGGCCTTCGGATTGGCTGGGCATACGGCCATCTTAGGGGGTAGAACGTTCGGTCTTGACTTTCTGCGCCGCAGGTTGCCATGCTGTGCCGAGATAGAACGTTCGGTCTAGCTAGGCGCGAGCGAGGCGACGGCCTGGCAGGACCCCACACCGGATGAGAAGGCCGGCCACGGGCCGCTCCCCACATCGCTCATCCACCGAAAGGATCATCATGAGCACGATCGCTGCTTCGCCCGGTTTTTCCGGGACCGCGTCCGCTTTGCGGCGGCTGTACTTCGTCCGGTTCGCGTTCGCCATCGTCTGGGCTCTCGCGATGTTCACGACCGCCTCGAACCTGGGTCCGCTCGCGGTCACCCTGCTCGTGCTCTACCCGCTGTTCGACGTGGCCGCCGCCGTCGTCGACGCCCGCGCGTCGCGCGCCACCGGCTCACCTGCCCTGCTGTACGTGAACATCGCGGTCAGCCTGATCACCGCCGTCGGCGTGGCCGTCGCCTGCGCGTCCGGTATCCCGGCTGTGCTGCGCGTGTGGGGCGCCTGGGCGGTCGTGGCCGGGCTGGTCCAGCTGATCGTGGGCGTCACCCGCCGCAAGATGGGCGGCCAGTGGCCGATGATCATCAGCGGCGGCATCTCCGTACTCGCCGGTGCGTCCTTCATCCTCGGCGCCTCCGCGGCCGACCCGACGCTGGCCAACGCGGCCGGCTACGCCATCCCCGGCGGCATCTTCTTCCTCATCTCGGCCTTCCGTCTCGGCCGCGCCGCGAAGGGAAACTGACCTGGACGGCAACACGTACGACGTCGTCGTCATCGGGGCCGGCCCGTGACGGTGTGCTGCCGCCGGCCGCGCCGTCCACTTCAGGACGGCAACTCCCAGGGGCCGTACAGCGCGTGGTGAGCGCTCGTGGTGAAGGCCCAATAGCGCTCGCCGTAGGACCAATGCCACCACTCGGTCGGGTAGTTGACGAAGCCGATGGAGGTCATGGCGGTGCCCAGGATGTGCCGGTTCGCCGTGGCCTCCGCGGAGATGGCGGTCGAGGCGGTGTAGCAGGCCTCGCCGTCCTCCGGCGGGGTGGCGTTGACCGGCGTGCCCATCGGCAGCTCGTCGCCGTTGGAGGTGCACAGGGTCAGGTCGACCGCGCCGCCGGTGACGTGGGGGGCCACCTCGGGCGGGGAGACGTATCTGCTGGCCTCGACGCGAACGCGGCTCTCGTCCCAGCCGGGGTGCGCGGCGCGGTGACGGGTGACCGATGAGTCGAAGTACTGCTGCTGCAGTCCCACCCGACGGTACCCCTCGGTGATCAGCAGGCGCAGCTCGCGGGGCAGCCGGGTCTGCGCGGCCACCAGCCGGTCGGCCACGCTCAGCCGTACGTGCGCGTAGGCCCCCTCGCGGTCGGCCAGCCTCGGATCGACGCGGATGGCCTCCACGGTGCGCAGGTCCACGAGCGGTTCCCCGCACTCCTTGACGGAGACCGCGGCGATCCGCGGGTCGGACAGGAGCACGATCTTCGGCATGGAAGCCCTCCGTTGTGAACCATGGACACGCCACATGAGGCGTGCCGTCGCCATGGTTCACGAGCGGGATCCAAGACCGCTGTAATCCCCCTGAAACGGTTTTTACTGCGACATCTCCTCGTACTCGCGGGCGCCGTGCAGCCGGAACACCTCCCGCGCCTCGGCCCGGGTCGTACGGGCGGTGGCGTCATCGCCGAGGGCCTCGTGGACCAGCGCCAGGTCCCGCAGGGTACGGGCCCGGAACAGACCCAGGCGCAGCGCCTCCCACAGCCGCACGGACTCCTCCAGATCAGCCTTGGCCTGGTAGAGGCGGCCCTCGGCCAGGTTGAGCTCGCCGAGGGTTCGCAGGGTGCAGGCCTCGCCCCAGCGGTCGTGCAGGGTCCGGGTGACGCCGAGCGCCTTCTCCAGCAGCCGCCGGGCCTGCTCGTGCCCGCCGAGCCGGAGCCTGACCTTGGCCAGCGAACGGGAGCAGTAGGCCACCATGAGCCGGTCGCCGAGCTGCCGGAAGATCTCCAGCGCCTGCTCGCACATCTTCTCGGCCAGGTCGTACTCGCCTCTGGCGCGGTGGTGCAGCGACATGTTGCGCAGGGTCAGCCCGGCGCCGCGCTGGCTGCCGGCCTCCTGGTAGAGGGTCAGCGCCGTGGTGAAGTCGGTCCAGGCGGCGGCGTAGTCGCCGCGTTCGAGACGTACCGTGCCGGTCAGCCGTTTGACGTGGGCGATGGCGGCGGTGTCGGCCAGGCGCTCCCAGAGCGGTTCGGCCTCGCCGAGGAAGTGCAGTGCCTCGGCCAGGTAGCCCTGTTCGCGGCACGCCGCGCCGAGAGCGGCCAGGGTGGAGGCCTCTCCCCGTACGTCCGCGGCCTCGCGGAACAGCGAAAGCGCCTGGCTGAGGTACTGGCGGGACTCGGCGTAGAAGTCCCGCTCGTAGTAGAGCTGCCCCAGGCCCGCCAGCAGGCTCGCCTCGCCGAGCACGTTGCCGGTGCGGCGCGCCGCGGCCAGCGCCGCCTCGTGGGTGCGGTGCCAGGAGGTGAACGGGTCGTCGACGACGTACTGGCTGCTCCCGAGGGCCACCAGGGACAGCGCGGAGGCGAGGTCGACGGCCAGCTGGTCGAGGTCCATCGAGGCGGCCAGCTCGACGGCGGCGATCAGCGACTCCTCCTCGCTCCGGAACCAGCCCCGCGGGTCGGCCAGCGCCGGGCGGGCCGCCTCATCCCCAACCGGGTGCGGCAGCCCGGGGGTGACGCGCAGGGGAACGGCCCCGGTCGGGACGACCTTGCTGACCTGCTCGACCAGCCACAGCCAGCCGCCCAGCACCCTTCTGGTCATCGCCGTCAGCTCCTCGGCCCCTTCCTCGGCCCGGGCGCGCTCGCCGGCGAACAGCCTGACCAGGTCGTGGAGCCGGTAACGGGCCTGCCCGGTCTCGTCGGGGTCCACCTCGTCGACCAGCGAGGTGTCCACGAGCTGCTCCAGCAGCTGGTCGGCCTCGCGCGGGCCGATGTCCACGGCGGTCGCGGCCACCCAGAGGGGGAAGCTCGGCAGCCCGAGCAGGCCCAGCCGGCGCAGCGCCCGCTTCTCCTGGGCGGAGAGCATGTCGTAGCTGAGGGCGATGCTGGCGCGTACCTCCAGGTCACCGGCGGCCAGCTCGTCGAGCCGGTGCTGCTCGTCGGCGAGCCGGTCGGCCAGCCGCTGAGCCGACCAGCGGCGCCGCGAGGCCAGGCGCGCGCCCGCGACCCTCAGCGCGAGCGGCAGGCCCCCGCACCGGCCGACGATGCGCGCCGCCGCCTCCGGGTCACCGGTGATCCGCTCCTCGCCCGCGATGCGGATGAGCAGGTCGATGCCCGCTTCGGGCGGCAGCATGCCGAGGTCGACGAGCATGGCGCCGGACAGCCCGGCGAGCCGGTTCCTGGAGGTGACGATCACCGCGCAGCCCTCGCTGCCCGGCAGCAGCGGGCGTACCTGAGCCTCCGAGGCGGCGTCGTCCAGCACGATCAGCCGGCGCCGGTCGGCCAGCAGCGTCCGGTAGCGGCTGGCGCGCTCCTCCAGCGTGAGCGGGAGCGGCGCGCCGGTGGGCTCAAGCTCGCGCAGCAGCCGCCCGAGCACCTCCTCGGCACCGGCCGGCGTGCCTGTGGTGCCGCGCAGCTCGACGTGGAGCTGCCCGTCGGGATAGTGGTGCGCGATCTCGTGTGCCGTACGCAGTGCCAGGGCGGACTTCCCGACGCCGCCCTGGCCGGAGATGACGCAGATCGGGGTGGCGCCGGAGCCGGTGAGATGGTCACGCAGCGCCACGATCTCCTTCTCGCGCCCGGTGAAGTCGGGCACGGGGGAGGGCAGCTGGCGGGGCATGCGGGGCGCGGCCTTGACCGGCCTGGCCAGCGCGGGGTCCGAACGCAGGATGGCCTCCTGCGCCTGGCGCAGCTCGGGCCCGGGCTCGACGCCCATCTCCTCGATCAGCACCCGGCGGCCCTTCTGGAAGACGGCCAGCGCGTCGGCCTGCCTGCCCACCCGGTACAGGGCTACCATGAGGTCGCGGCGCAGCCGCTCGCGCGTCGGGTGCAGCGCGACCAGCTCGGCCAGCTCGTCGATGAGCCGCTCGTCCTGCCCGGCCGCGAGGTCCGCGGCGATCCGCTCCTCGGTGACCGCCAGTCTCAGCTCTTCCAGCCGCACGGCTTCCGCGCGCAGGTAGGCGCCGCCGATCCCGCCCAGGGCCTCGCCGCGCCAGAGCCGCAGAGCCGTACGGAAGGTTTCGCCCGCCTCCTCGTGCCGCCCCTGCTGGGAGGACTGCCTGCCCTGGGTGACGAGCCGCTGGAAGAGGTCTCGGTCCAGGACGTCCGGGGGGATCTCGGCCAGGTAGCCGAGCCGGTGGGAGACGATGACGTCGGGCAGCTCCGCGCCGGTGAAGGCTCTTCGCAGCGAGGCGACGTAGGTCTGCAGCACGCCGCGGGCGGTCGTCGGCGGATCGTCCTCCCAGATCGCCTCGATCAGCCTGTCGACCGTGACGACGCGGCCCGCCTCCAGCAGCAGAGCGGCCAGCAGCGACTGCGGCTTGGCGCCCCCGAGGAGCACCTGCCGTCCCCCGGTCCACACTTCCACCGGTCCCAGGAGCCGTAACTCCATGTGAATCTCCCAGGTTTCGTGCCCGCACCGATCATGCCAGTACGGACCGGTACAGCGCTATTGCAGTCCATTTGGAGAGACCCCGACCAGTCTCAGTTCTCGTCAAGCAACGCAAGCGAGAGGGACGTCATGAAGAACTCGATGGCCAAGCGCGCCACCACCTGCCTGCTGTCGGCGACGATCTCGGTGGTGGGGCTGCAGGCGGCCCTCACCGCCCCGGCCTCCGCGGCGAGCCGGGACACGATCGTCTCGGTCGCGCAGGCGGAAGCCGGCAAGGCGGCCCGCAACAAGGAGAACCCCATGGGTAGCGGGTGCAACTACTACACAGGGGTATTCCGCACGTGGAAGTCGGCCTCCGGCTGCGGTGCGGGGGACGGCGTGCAGTTCCGCAACAGCGACTGGTGCGCCGACTTCTCCAAATACGTCTGGAAGACCGCCGGGGTGCGCTACGCGGACGTGGCCGAGACCAGCGGGGGCATCCTGACCGGCTGGGCCTCCTCCTTCAAGGACTACGGGACCACGTACGGCACCTGGCACGCCCGCTCCAGCGGTTACACCCCTCAGCCCGGGGACGCGCTGGTGTTCGACTGGGACCAGAGCGGGGACATCGACCACGTCGGCATCGTCACCTCGTCCAACGCGAGCACCGTCTACACGATCGAGGGCAACAGCGGCGACGCGATCAAGGCCCACAGCTACTCGCGATCGGACATCGACATCGTCGGCTACTCCTCACCGGTCGGCATCGACGGCGGTTCGCCGAATCTCGGCGTCCTGGAGTTCTACCTGTCCGACAGCCAGAGCTCGAACGTGGCCACCCGCCCGGTCGTCGCGTACGGCAACAGCCCCATGGTCCCGATCCGTGGTGACTGGGACGGTGATGGCAAGGACACCGTCAGCAGCTTCGACCCGACCACCGCCACCTTCTACCTGTCCAACACCCCCGAAACCGGAGCGGCCTCCTACACCTTCCGTTACGGCGACGCCGGTGCCGCCCCGCTGGTCGGCGATTGGGACGGTGATGGCAAGGACAACGTCGGGGTCCGCATGGGCAACACCTTCTACATGCGTACCAGTCCCGTCACCAGCGGCACTGAGACGACGACCTCCGTCGCCTACGGCGATGCCGACATGGTCCCTCTGGTCGGTGACTGGGATGGTGACGGCAAGGACACCGTCAGCGCCTACAGCTCCACGAATGCCACTTTCTACCTGTCCAACACTCCTCAGACCGGAGCGGCCGCTTACACCTTCCGTTACGGCGACGCAGGTGCCGCCCCGCTGGTCGGTGACTGGGACGGCGATGGCAAGGACAACGTCGGGGTCCGCATGAACGGCACCTTCTACATGCGTACCAGCCCTGTCACCAGCGCCACCGAGACCACGACCTCCATCGGCTACGGCGACGCCTCCGACCTGCCCATCATCGGCGACTGGGACGGCAACCACATCGACACCCAGGGTATCGTCCGCTAACGGGTAGCCGGTGATCCGGATCGCGCGTGGGGCGTGCCGCCAGCAGGCAGCACGCCCCACCGCCGTGACATGAGCCAGGAGCAACCAGCGCGGGTTGAACGCGCTACTCGCATCCGATCGGGCTGAGGCAGGGGAGGGCGGACAGGAGGCGTAAATCCGTGGTGTGGGCGGCGCGTGCCGTACTACAGTCGGACACGCCTTCACCTCGCGGCTGCTGAACCACGAGGCCCACGGCGGCGGCCCCGGTCCGTCGCCCTCTCCGGCGCGCTTTCGACCGCGCCCGCCCTTGCATCGCTTTCAGCAGCCCGAAGGACTTCACCATCATGCGCACCCGTCAGGACCGCCGTCTCATGCGCCGAGACGAGCAGTGGCTCACCCTCCCGAACCCTTGGGACGTCCCCGTCGACATCTGCGCCGACGAACGTGTGCCTCTCGAACCGGCCGCCGTCGACGAAGTGCTGTCCGTCCTGGAGACCGCCGACACCCTCGCCGGCCTCGCCGAGGCCGTACCCGGCCACGACGGCCCGCCGCCCCGCCTGATCCGCCTCGTCCTCACCCCCGACTTCCACAAGGGCGCGGGCATCCCGATCGGCACGGTCATCGAGACCGAGGGCGCGCTGCTCCCGCAGGCGGTCGGCAACGACGTCAACTGCGGCATGCGGCTGGAGGTCACCTCACTCACCGTGGAGCAGGTACGGCCGCGCCTGGACGCCCTGGAACGGCGGCTGCGGCACCTGTTCTTCGAGGGCGGCCGCCGCATCGCCCTCACCCCCGCCCAGCGGGAGGCACTCCTGCGCGACGGACTCCCGGGGCTGTTGCTCACCGGCGACGCCCCCTGGCAGGGCCACCAGCCGACCGACACCGAGGACTGCCTGGACCGCATGCACGCTCCGGCGTACCCGACCGGCACCGCCGATGCGTTCGCCGACTGGATCACCAGCGCGGGCGGCACCGAGGCCGCCAGCCACGACAGCCTCATCGGCAGCATCGGCGGCGGCAACCACTTCGCCGAACTGCAGTACGTGGCACGGATCCACGATCCCGCCGCCGCGTACGCGTGGGGCCTGACAGCGGGCGCGGTCGTCCTGATGGTGCACAGCGGCTCACTGGCCCTGGGTCACCAGGCCAACGCCACAGCGCTGGACCGGCTGCGCCAGACCTGGCCGCCGGGGTTGTCGCGACCCCGCAACCAGATCTTGCCGTTCCTGCTGAACGAGCGCACGGCCGCCGCCCGGAGCCGCTACCTGGACGCGTTCGGCAACGCCGCCAACTTCGCCTCAGGCAATCGGTTCTTCCTCGCCCTCACCATGCGGGCCGGGCTCGCCGCCGAATGCGGCCAGATGACGGCGCGGCTGGTCTACGACGCGCCGCACAACCTGTTCTGGCAGGAGGAGGACCGCGTCATCCACCGCAAAGGCGCGACGCCGGCGGGTGGTCACGAGCAGATGACCGGCGGCCCGTACGCGATGTGGGGCGAGCCCGTGATCGTGCCCGGGTCCATGGGAGCGTCCAGCTACCTGCTGCGGGGCCACGGCAACGCCCGCACGCTGGCCAGCGCCTGCCACGGCGCCGGACGGCGCGTCCCGCGCGGCGCCACCGCACGGGCCGGCGACCATGACCTCGACGCGTTCCTGCGCGAGTTCCGCGTGGTCACGCCGCTGGACCACCGCGATCCGACCGTGGCGCGCCGCGCGGACGTGATGGCAGCCTGGCGGCGCGACCTCAAGCAGGAAGCTCCGTGGGCGTACAAGGACATCGGACCCGTGGTGTCGAGCCTGCACGCGGGAGGTGTGGCGGACCCGGTGGCCGAGCTGCGCCCGCTCCTCACCGTCAAGGGCTGACCGCCTTCCCCGCGCACGGTATCGGCTGCCGGCCCATGTAGAGGCCGCATCACAGCTCGGGGTACATGGTGATCGCCAAGCCCTTGAGAGGGAGCTTGGCGGTCGCCATGGGAGTTCGTCCGGCCTCGCCGCTCCTCGCATGTGCTTGCGCGGCGCTCTCGCTCTACATTCGATTTGCGAACTGACGTTAAGAGATCGCGGTCCAGAGGAGGTTTGATCAGGCATCCGACCTGTGATGATCGTCCTGAGAACGGAATGCCGTCGGCTACCGGAGTCGGTTCGGTGAATTTCATGGCCGAAGGCTTCTACCCGATCCACATCAACGCGGAACAGGACGGTTACGCTGCCACCTGGCGCCGTGGGAGAAACTGATCTGCTTCTCGACGCGGCTCGCCCTGAAACCACCGCTGAGACATTAGACGTAGGCGGTGAGCAGCGCGGTCATCTCAGGTTTGGTACGGGGTGCAAATGTGGTTGGGCGCACCGCTCTCCCACGTGGAGGCGACCGTCGCTCTGTCCCGGCTCTTCGGACGGTTGCCCAGAATCGGGACTGTCCCGCCGTAAACGTAGCGGTGGAGTACCCGCTCCGTGCACCGACCGCAGCGGGTGGCGAGAACGGGCGCCGCGCGCCCGCCAAATTGCCCCGAACGGCCGGGCTCGCCTGGAGAAGTCGCGCGCTCGCCAGTGTACGCAGGCCGGAAAAACTCACTGTGAGGAGATCTGGCGCGGAGCCACAATGAATCGCCGGAGTAAGTCCTCGAGCTTCAGATCGTCCCCGGAATCGACCGCCGAAACCAACACCGCGAGTACCGCCTTCCGCAAGAGCCCCCGCAGGCGCTCGCCCTCCTCCTGGGGGCCGGACAGTACGCGGGAGGCGACTCCCTCAACCACTATGGAGAGAATGTCAGCAAGGTCCTCGATGCTGATGTCAGGCCTTAACTTCAGGTCATTGACCGCCAGCATCTCCTCATAGATGGGGGCCCATTTCCGACGGATCGCCTTTCTAGCGGTGCCGGTTGTGGTCTTCAGCTCGGGAAATCTATCGGCCGCGGCCGTCGCGATGAAGGAAAGGCCGATTACCGGGCTCTCCAGAATGGACTCCAGTTCCTGGTTGCCGACCTCCTGGGCAGCGTGCACCGGGTCGATCGCATTGGAGATCAGTTCCGCTGACTTCCTAGCGGATTCTGGCCTCCAGTACCTGGTCCACAACACATAGGAAAGCAGGTCCAGGGCGAAGTCGTCCTGGGCGGGCCATCTGTCGTGGAATTCCTGTTCGTCTCCAGCCTGCCGTCTTGCTCTCTCGATCTCTCTGTACGTCTCGTCCGCCGGTGGCAGGTTCCAATAGGGGCGAAGCGCGTCGGCAACCGACCCCATATCACCGTGCTGGGCGTGCTGCGTAACGCCCAAGCGCAGTCCGGCCTCTAGATATTCCCTGGTTAAGGCAGTATTGGCCAGAGATTGCCGGGACTCGCGCGGGCCCTGCCGCATGAGCCGATGCAGAACGAGCGAGAGGTCCTCTTCGCCCTGCCTGTCCGGATCCAGCGTGATCGAGGCATGGTGGCTCAAGACCTCAGGGTTCGCCGCCCAACGTAAAAGCAACTGGTCCAGCATAAGCAGCGCCGTGTCGTGGGCGGATTCTTCGCGCAGGTTGAGTGCGTGATGGAGTAGCGTGTCGGTGTAGAAGATCGCCCCGGCGATCACCGAGGACCCCGATCGGAGAAGCCCTCGCTTCCGGCCGTGTTCCATGAGGTCGGCGAGCATGGTGTAGAGCGGCACCAAATGGCGGATATCTTCTTCGTCCGGCTCCACGGCCACCTGCCCGTGTTTCAGAGTCTGCTCGTGCATCGCGGCGACCAGAGACTCGGTCAACTGTCGACGCCTACGCGCGAGCGCCGCCAAATCGTAAAAGTGACGGAGTATCGCGTCCATAGGATCTGAGTCGTCTTTGAGGGCGCGCTCCACCGACTTCAGGAGGCGGCCGACGAGTGGCCGGTAAACAAATCCCATGAGGATCTGTTTGCTTTTGAAGTGATTGTACGCCGTAGCCGCACTCACGCCCGCCGTCTTGGCGACATCCTCGATTCTCGTGCGATACCAGCCACGCTCGGTGAACAACGCGCGAGCTGCATTGAGAAGGGCGGCGCGCGTACGCGCCCGTTTGACGTCGCCAGCGCTCTGAACAGGTTTGGTTTCCGTCACGGACGAGAGCGTAACACTGGCTTCTGAAAGCGTTGTTGGGAAGCGGCTACATTCCGCGTGAGTGCCCTGGTGTCGGGCCGGGTTCCGTGACGGGGGAAGGGACAGGCGCGACAGCGCCGTCTCAGGTGCGCCCGGCACCTCCTTGCGGGGCCTGACTCTAGTTGCGCACCCAACAGTCGTGCTGGCTCCAGTTTGACAGATCAACTTGGAGTGACTAGGGTTCAAAAAGGTACCATTGGTACCAATGGGGCATCTGGGAGTGCCGTGAACCCTGCTGTGCGGGGGCTCTCCGTGGTGTCCTACCGCTGTAAGGGTGGGGTCTGGGTTCTCGATCGAATGCGGAGAGTAAGCCTTGGAAGGCACGGGCGCTGCATAGAGAAGCGGGGGGGGGGGGGGGGGGGGGGGGGGGGGGGGGTTGTTGATAGGGAAGGAGAGGGGGAGAAAGA
>NZ_JBIUCF010000087.1:0-36285 GCF_044593615.1 Nonomuraea sp. NPDC051941 | reverse complement strand
CCCGTGGTCCCGCCCGGCTCCGGCCACCTGATCTCGACCGATGTGACGGTCTCCGCCGCCGGAGGGGGCTCTGATCAGCGGGCTGTCGGCGTCAGGTCCCACAGGTGGATCCGATGACCGAACGGGACGGTGCCGTCTGACCTCCGCGTGACGGCGGCCGGCGTGCCCGCGACCTCGGTGACCGACTCGAGGTAGCCGGTGAGCGGCTCGCCGATCTGCTCTCTGCGCGCCAGGTCCCACACGAGGGTCGTGGCCCTACGCGGATCGTTGGGATCGGGGTCGCCCCCGGTCAGGGCGATTGCGCGGCCGCCCACGGTCGCGGTGACCACGCGCTCGATTTTGCCGGTGTGCCCGGTCAGCGGCGCCCCGATCGGCTCCTGGGCTGCGAGGTCCCAGATGCGTAGCCCGGGGCCGTCGCCAGCCAGCACCACGGCGCGGCCCTCCACCTCGGTGATCGCGATGCCCCCGACGGGAGACTCCAGTCCCGGCAAGTCCGCGCCGACCTGCTCGCCGCTCAGGACGTCCCAGGCTTGGAGGAACGGGTCAGCCCCGCCGGTCACGGCGACAGGGCGGCCGTCGACCACGGCGGCGGCCATCTCCCCGTTGTAGGCGCCCTGCCGCTCGATCACCTTCACACCGGTGGCCAGCTCCCAGGCCAGCAGCCGGCCCGTTTCGCAGCTGCTGACGGCCAGGAGGCCGCGCTCGGACCGGACGGTCGTGAGCGAACAGACCGCGAGCACGTGACCGATCATGACCGAGATCCGCCGCCCGGTATGCAGGTCCCAGGCCCGCACGATCCCGCCGCTGACGTCGTCGCCGTCCTCGATGCGGAAGTCGAACCGGCCACCGCCGGTGACGACCACGGGCCGCCCATCGACCTCCGCTACGGCCACGCGCTCGGCGATGAGGGAGGGCTCGGTGACGAGCCTTTCCCGCCCGTCCTCATCATCGTCCTCGCGCCACCACTCGTTCTCGATATACCAGTCGTCATCGGGCCCGGCCGCGTCGAGGTCCAGCGGACGGCTGACGCATCTGCCGCTGCGGAGATCACACGTCCACAGCACCCCTTCCTCATCTACGCTGACCGTGACGGGGGCACCGTCCAGATAGATCGCCGGCGTACCGGAGTAGGTGGCACGGCCATGCGAATGGCCCACATAACCGCGCATCAGGCGCTCATCAGACATGCGCCGAACTCTAACGATCTCCACCGTCACCGCGGTGAGCACCTCGGCGCGACGGGCGGGTTGAAGCGGGCACGCGACGGGATCGCTCCAGCACAGCGGCGCAGCACCGGCGATCTAGACGACCTCCATGACGGCCCTCCGCTCCCGAAGCTGACCTCAGCCCCAAAGTAGCTGTGTGAGTGATCACGATTGCGGTTCGTGGTCGTCACGGCGGGCCCCAGCCCCTCCCCTGACCCCGGGCCCCCGACGGCCGGGAGTGTTCCAATAAACGGCGGACCTGATGATCAAGGAGATGCGTCCAACCGCCGCGTCTGTTTCCCACCCGTCCGTCGCGCCCGAGGTATGCCGGTCAGAGATGTACTCCGAGGTCTGGCGGGCGTGCGCGAGCATGAAGTCCACTGCCTCCAGCAGCCGCCGGTCGCTACCTCGCCGGTGAGGTCAGCGATCAGCGCGGCGCCCCGCCGTGCACCCTGCTCGGTGGTCCAGCGGCCGAGCTACAGCGTTCTCAAGGTCGGTGTGGGTGATTCGGGATGTCGATGCCGGCCGCGTGCAGTCTCGCCTCGACCAGCGCGTTCAACCGAGCGATGGCTGGCGCTTGGTCTTCCCGATGGTGGTTGATCAGTCCGTACCGCGCGGTGGCGTCGGACTGGTTCCGCGACCCGGTCGGCGCCGTCAGCAGCGCGCGGTCGGCCAGCAGCTTGTCGGCCAGCGCGGACGCCAGCTCCTCGATGCGCGGGTCGTCGGGAGCCCAGGACATCGCATCGACGCCGCGTTTGGTCAGCTCGACGAGCTCGGGATCGTCGAGCGAATGCTCGAGCCGGGTCAGGAAGCTGTCGAAGATCTCCGGAACCAGTGCCCGGGCCAGCACCAGAGCCTCCCGTTGGGTGGCCACGTAGTCGGACCTGAAGCCAAGGTTGGCGAGTCGGTCCAAGACCGCGCAGGCACGGTCGGGCAGTAGGGCCCGGTCACCGTGGGCGAGCCGGTGCAGCGTGTCGCGGCGCGCGATCAGGTCCTCGATCCGTTCGGTGAGCCGACGACGGACGTCGTCCAGAGCGGCGGCGAACAGTTCGGGATCGGAGTCGAGTAGGTCACCGATCTCGGCCAGCGGCACGCCGGCCTCGGCCAGCGTCCGGACCTGAACCAGCCGCAGCAGGTCGGCCGACCCATAACGCCGGTAGCCCGAACCGTCACGTTTCGGTTCGGCGACCAGGCCGAGCCGGTGATAGTGCCGCACGGTCTTGATCGTGACGCCGACGAACGCCGCCGCCTGGCCGATGGTGAGCCCGTCTGCCATCGGCTCAGCGCACCTCCCGATCGCGGGAGGCTGCGCACACCGCATCGGTGACGGCCTTCGCATTCACCTTGGGGTACTGGTGGCGGGCGATCACAGGGCCAGGGTAGCGCGCATCTGTTCCAGTCCATCACCGCGCCGGACCGCGCGGACCACGGGCCCAACCTTTGGCCCAGGCCCGGGGACGCCTGAGGCTGGCGCAGGTCAGCCCATGATCGCGACAGGGGTTGACCTTGACCTTAGGTCAGGGTGCACGCTCATCGTATGGCCGCCTCGACGGGGCCGGTGGCCACCAGGGCCGCCGTGAGATCGAAACACTGTGGACAAGGAGATTCATGATGGGACAAAGCAACAGAGGCTTCTCCGAGGCGGGGCTGCGCAGACTGCGCGAGGTGCTGGCACGCCATGTCGAGTCCGGGAAGATTCCTGGGCTGGTCGCCCTGGTCAGCCGGGGAGGGCCGACGCACGTCGAAGCGATCGGGACGATGCGCACCGAGGGTGGCGCGCCGATGCGCCGGGACACGATCTTCCGGATGGCGTCGGTGTCCAAGCCGGTCACGACGGCGGCGGCGATGGTCCTGCTCGATGAGTGCAGGCTGCGGCTGGATGACCCGGTGGATCCGTGGCTGCCCGAACTCGCCGACCGGCGCGTGCTGACGCGGCCCGACGGCCCGCTGGAGGACACGGTTCCGGCGCGGCGGCCGATCACCGTGCGGGACCTGCTGACCTCCACGTTCGGGCTCGGTGTGGATTTCGAGTTGATGGATTCCCCGATCAGGGCTGCGACCTTCAAGGCCACCGACTACAGCGTGGCCTCCGGTCCGGCGCCCGACCGGGACGAGTGGATGCGCCGCCTCGGCGAGCTGCCGCTGGCGTACCAGCCCGGCCAGCGGTGGCTGTACGACCTCAGCTACGAGGTACTCGGCGTGCTGGTCGCCCGGGTCGCCGGCCAGTCGTTGGAGACGTTCCTGCGCGAACGCGTCCTCGACCCGCTGGGCATGACCGACACCGGGTTCCACGTGCCCGCCGGCAAGATCGACCGGCTGCCGCCCCTGTACGGGCCCGCCCCGCAGACCGGCGAGTTCACCCTGTGGGACGAGGCGGCGGGCGGCCGGGCCGTCCAGCCTCCGGCGTTCCAGGGCGCCAGCGCGCTGGTCTCCACCGCCGACGACTACCTCGCCTACTTCCAGATGCTGCTCAATGGCGGCATGCACGAAGGCCAACGGATCTTGTCCCGGGCCGCCGTCGAGCTGATGACCACCAACCGCCTCACCCCCGAGCAAGAGGCTGCTCGGGACGCCATGTACAAGAACATCGCCCATCTGACGGCCGGTCAGGGACTGCACGGCGGCTGGGGCTTCGGGATGGGGGTGCGCACCTACCGCGGCGACTACGCCCCCACCGGCCAGTTCGGCTGGGACGGCGGCACCGGCACCACCGCCTACGCCGACCCGACCAACCAACTCACCGGCATCCTGCTCACCCAGACCGGGATGTCCACCCTGGACTCGCCGCGACTCATCAACGACTTCTGGACCACCCTCTACCAAGCCATCGACAACTGACACCGAGCGCGGAGCGTCTGATGAACGTCGGCGGAGCACGTCCGAGGGAGCCGCCACATGACGACCGGCCTGCGTTGCTGAACGCGCTGTCCCACATCCGCGATGGCGACCTACTGACCGTCCAGGAGGTCGACCGCCTCGGCCGTAATCTTTTGGAAGGGCTGATCGCCCTCAACGACCTGTTCCAGCGTGGCGTCGGCGTCAAGGTGTTGGAGGGCATCGCAGCCGGCGAGCACACCGAACGCTCCCTCATCCTCGACCTGGCCCTCGCCCTGGCCGAAGACCGCCGCCGCGACATCACGCGCAAGACCAAGAACGGCCTGGAAGCAGCCCGCAAACGCGGCCGGGTCGGCGGCCGCCGTCCTGTGGTCGACGACGACAAACGCGCCGCGATTCTGGCCCGCCGCCAACGCGGCGAATCTATCCGCACCATCGCCGCAGGAGTCAAGGTCTCGGTCGGCGTCGTGCACAAGACCCTCGCCGAGGCTGATCACTCGCCAACTGCAGCGGAGTAGGCCAGGCCCGCCGCCATCTCGGCCACGCCTCCACTGAGACCGCTTAGATCGTTACTGCCCGCTGACGCCGCGTGCCGCGCCACCCGCTGACCAGGACTCTCGGCACCCAGCGCTTCGCCCTCACATCAAGATCATTCTCAGCGATAACTGCTGTTCCTGGGTTCCTCAACCCCGAACACCCTGGCCGCCGCGCTGAAGGAGTGGGGCATGCTGCGCCGTACGCTGCACGCGGCGAAGTATCTGTCGGACCCGGCCTATCGCAGGAGGATCGCCCGCCAGCTGAACAAGGGCGAGAGTCTGCACGCGCTGCGCCGGGACCTGCACTACGCCCAGCAGGGCGCGGTCACCAAGCCGGCCCTGGCCGATCAGACCGACCAGGCGTGGTGTCTGACCGTGTTGACCAACGCCGTCATCACCTGGACGACCGAGTATTATTCGCTGGCCGTGCGGCAGTTGCGGGCGGCCGGCCGGGACGTGCCGGACGAGTTGCTGGCCCACATCTCTCCGGCGCACAGCGAGAACGTCAACTTCTTCGGCGTCATCACCGTGGACGTGGAGGCGGAGCTGGCCAAGCTGGATGGCGGCGGCTGGCGGCCGCTGCGCCCGGCCGTCACGGACGCGACTCTGTGATCGGGAGGTGGATTGTCCCCCGCAGAGTCCTACCAGTTCGGCGGGCTGGGCGCAGCGGCAGCGCTAGAACGTCATGGGCTCGATCTGGTGGCAAGGACATGGTCGAGGACCTGGCTGGGGCGGGATTTGCGCACTAATCCGGGGTTGGCGTGGCCTGCGGGGCGGGCCGGTCGTGTACGTGCGCACCGCGAAGGCTGGCCGGGCCGAGCCACGTCGTGAGGGCGGTCCGGAGCGCGTCGAAGTCCGGCCGCTCGCCGGCGCGGGTGACCCAGGCGACATGTCCGTCGGGACGGATGAATACGGCGTCCGCGCCCAGATCGGAGCCCTCGGCAGGACGGGCGCGAACGAGATCGATTTGGTCCGCCCAGCCGGTCACGACGCTGTCGAGCGGTGGCAGACCGCCAAGATCCAGCAGAACCGCATGGGCGCGGTGCAGGAGTTCGTAGACGCGGCCGCGGTCGAGGTCGAGATCCGGGATCCGGCGGCCGAGAAGGTCGTCGGTCCCCTCCATCGGGTACTGGAGGTCGGTTGCCGTGATCATGCCGGCCAGGTGCAGCCGTACCTCGTCGATGCCGATGAGATCGTCCAGCATCCGGCGTAGAGCGGAGGTGTGGTCGTCCACCCGCCAGAGGGCGGTCTGGGCGCGGGTGTTGTGCAAGACGCGGGCGGCGACCGGATGGCGTTCGGCGTGGTAGGTGTCGAGCAGCAGGTCGGGGGCGTGGCCGCGGACGACGGCGGTGAGCTTCCAGCCGAGGTTGACCGCGTCCTGCACGCCGGTGTTCAGGCCCTGACCGCCCGCCGGGAAGTGGATGTGCGCGGCGTCGCCGGCCAGGAGAACCCGGCCCTCGCGGTAACGGTCGGCCTGGCGGGCCGCGTCGCCGTGCCGGGAGAGCCAGCGCGGTGAGTGCATCCCGTAGTCCGTCCCGGCGATCTTGAGCAAGGACTTGCGGAGGGTCTCCAGGGTCATCGGTTCGTCCCGGTCGGCGACGTGATCGAACTCGTTGGTCAGCACCCGGTACCAGTCCGGACCGTACGACAGCACCGAGAATCTGCCGTGCTCGCGCCGCTCCTGGAAGATGTCGGCCGCGGGCGGCTCGGCGAGCTCGACGTCGCCGAGCATCGCGGTCATCGTGGCCGGGGTGCCGGGGAAGGTGATGCCGGCGAGCCCGCGCACGGTGCTGCGGCCCCCGTCGCAGCCGACGAGGTAGTCCGCCCGGACACGCGACCCGTCCGCGAGCTCCACCGTGACACCCGTTTCGTCCTGGGTGAACCCCGTCACCTCGGCGTCGCGGCGCAGCCGTACCCCCAACTGCGCCGCGCGCTCCTCCAACAGCCGTTCCACCTCGGCCTGCAAGATGAGCAGAGCGTACGGATATCGCGTCGCCATATCGGATAGGTCGAGACCGAGTCCGGAGAAGTGCACGTCCTGCCGCGGCCGTCCGCGCTCGAGGAACCCGTCGAGCAGGCCCCGCTGATCGAGCACCTCCATCGTGCGGATGTGCAGGCCTCCGGCCCGCGATTCCACCGTTCGAGGCTCCGGGAGCCGCTCGAGGACGAGCACATCGATGCCGGCGAGCCCCAGCTCGCACGCGAGCATCAGCCCGGTCGGTCCCGCTCCGGCGATCACTACCTGTGTATCGGTCATGGTCAACTCCTTGGTGGTCCTTCAGTCGAATTGGTCAACACACGCAAAGAGGCGGAGACGCGTTCATCGACCGCCACAGGACGTGTCACCTGCGGCGGCGCCTCCGCGGCGGCAACTCCGCTTGCGCCAGACATGCGCGATCGCGACCTACTGCGCTGTGGCTTGCCGGCTCCTACCGGCTGATCTGACGCGGAACCGTCAGGGCGAGGAGTTTGTCCGGGTTGCGGATGACGTAGAAGTTGGTGATCTTCCCGTCGCCGACCTCGAACAGGCAGACGCCTACCAGGTGATCGCCGTCGTAGGCGGCCATCGCGGGCGCGTTGTTGCAGTTGACCATCTCGATCCGCGAGTCCGGCAACCGCCCCACGCGGAACAGTTCCATGACAAGCACGGCCACTTTCGCCGCGCCCACCACCGGCCGGCGCGCCGCGGTGACCTTGCCGCCGCTGTCGGCGGTCCACGTGGCGTCCGGCGCGAGCAGCGAGAGCAGCCCCTCCATGTCACCGGTCGCCGCCGCGGACATGAACTGCTCGGTGATCCGCGCGGTCATCCCAGCGTCGACGGGGTCGAAACGCCTGCGCCGCGCCTGTACGTGCCCGCGGGCGCGGTGCGCCATCTGGTGCACCGTCGCCACGGACTTGCCCACCGCTGCGGCGATCTCGTCGTAGTCGAACCCGAACACCTCGCGTAGCACGAACACCGCGCGTTCATTGGGGGTGAGCGTTTCGAGCAGTACAAGCATCGCCATCGACACCGACTCGGCGAGCACCACATCGGCCGACGCGTCGTTCTCCTCCAGCAGCAGCGGCTCGGGCAGCCAGGAGCCGATGTACTCCTCGCGACGGCGCGTGCTCGCCCGCAAGGCGTTGAGCGCCTGCCGGGTCACCAGCCGCGCCAGATACGACTTGGTGTCGCGCACCGCCGCGAGATCCACCTTGGCCCACCGCAGATAGCTGTCCTGCAGCACGTCGTCGGATTCGGTCGCCGAGCCGAGGATCTCGTACACGATCGTGAACAGCAGCGGCCGCAACACGGTGAACCGCTCGGCGTGCTCGTCGGAGCTCACGGGGAGGTGACCGCCCGCGCAGCGGAGGCCGACTGGTCGGGGCGCGGGCCACCCTTGGGCCAGCCCATGGAACCGGGCTTGCGTGCCTCGCCGCGGATCCTCTTCGACACCACGAACTTGCAGGTCACTTCCTTGATTATTGCGCCCATGCGGCCGGGTATGTAGACGTTCACTGCGGTGTCGTCCTTACCGGCGATCTGTCTGATGCCGGCGTGCCGGCCAAGGCTGACGCACGCGCCCGTGAAGGCCAGGTTGATCATCGCCGGTTCGGTCCCCGCGATGCGGCTCAGCACGGTGTCGGCGGCCTGCGCTCCGAGCGGCCCTGCGGCGTAGCCGCTCATCCGCAGCGGCTGGCCCGACGGTGCGGCGGCGTCGCCGGCCGCGAGGATGCGGTCGTCGTCGATGCTGGTCAGCGTCTCGTCGGTGAGCAGCCGGCCGAGCGCGTCGGTGCGCAGCCCGCTCGCAGCCGCCAGCTTCGGCAGGCCGAAACCGGCCGTCCAGATGGTCAGTGCGCTCGGACGTACCACACTGTCGGCAGAACCGTCGGCCAGGACGACCGCGTCCGGCCGAACCTCGGTCACCGCGCCGCCCTCGAGCACGGCGACATCATGGCGGGTCAGCCATTTGGCGACGTATCGGCGCCCCCCTGCGCTCAGGTAGGGCGCCAGGGCCCGGCCACACACCAGCGTGACCTTGCGCCCTTGCTCGGCCAGTTCGGCGGCCGTCTCGACGCCGGTCAATCCGCCGCCGACCACAGTGACCGGAGCGTCGAGGGGCAACTCCTCCAGCCTGGCGCGCAGCCGCTGCGCGGACTCCAATTCCGCGATGGGCCAAGCGAATTCGGGCGCGCCTGGCACCGAGGGGACCGCGCCGGTGCTGCCGACGGCGTAGATGATGTAGTCGTAGTCCAGCGCGCGGCCCGACGCCAGCCGCACGGTGCGGGCGGCGGTGTCAATGCGCGTTGCGCTGTCGACGACCAGTTGGATGCCCTCGCCGAGCAGCGTGCCGTAGTCGATCGTGGCGTCGCCGGTACGGGCCACGAACTGGTGCAGCCGGATGCGTTCGACGAACTCCGGGCGGGGATTGACCAGAGTGATGTCAACGTTGTCGCGCATCCGCAGACGGTTGGCCGCCAGCGTTCCGGCGTAGCCGCCACCGATGACCACGACCTTGTGGGATGTGTTGTGTTCGGTCATGCCCTCAAGACACCGGGGATCGCAGCTACATGACAGGACGCGACGTGACATGCGTCACTCCACTCAGGAGCGCGGAACACGTGCTCGCGGCAGAGCCTTCGGCCCATCCCAGCTGTGACACAGAACCTGCATTATCTGTCACACCGGCCTGCGGCGGATCGCGTCCACCCAGTTCGGCCTCCGCCGCCGCGCGGCCGACTCGGCTACATTATGTGTCACATCGCCTAAAGGGTGTTGCAGAAATCTATGTGCAGGCAGGTCAGGACGAGTTTCGGGCAATCGTGCTCATGCCGTGAGGGCGAGGTTGTGCATGTGTGCGACGGCCTGGACGGCGTGGTGGAGACCGGTTCCCTTCTGTCGACAGTCGCGCAGGATCTTGTAGTTCTTCATCCGGGCGAAGGTGTGCTCGATACGGGCGCGGATGCGCCGGTGTTCGGCGTTGTCTTCCTCCTGGGCCCGCAGCAGAGCTCTTCCTGCCCGTCTTCGGTGCGGGACAACGAAGCCGGTGTTGAGGTAGGCGCCGTCGGCCAGGGTCGTGACACCCTCGCAGAGGGCCGGCAGGCCGGAGTCTCGCCACGCGTGAGCGTCGGCCTTGTTGCCCGGCACCGGTCGGCTTGTCGCGACGACGAGCCGGGTGTCGCCATCGATGATGACCTGCACGTTCGCGGAGAAGCGGTAGTTCTTGCTGGAGGCGCCGACATCGCGGTCACGCACCGGGATCAGGGTGCCATCCACGATCCACAGCCGCTCCGTGGCCTCGGCCGGCCGCTGTGCGGGTTCCAGAGCCGGCAGCGGGCCGAGGCGCTGAATGATCCGGCACACGGTGGCCGGGCAGATCCCGAACAACGGCGCGAGTTGCCGCATCGTGAGGTTGGTGCGGTAGTAGACGGCGACCAGCAGCACCCGTTCCGGCAGAGCAAGACACCAAGGACGCCCTCTGCCGCGCCCCTTGCCAGGACCTTCACCGCCGCGCTCGCGCACCACCCGCAGCAGGCGCTGGAACCGGCTCATCCGCAGCCCAGTGAACGTCTCCACCCACAAAGGATCAGCCCGTAACACCCCACTCATACACAGAAGATGCCCGCTCAACTACTTTCTGCAACACCCTTTGGGCAGGAGGTCGCCCGTGTCCGTCGTGGCCTTCCCCAGCCCGTCCACCTCACCGGCCGATCCCGACGCCGGCCCGGCCACCGCCTCGGCCACCGGATCGCCGATCGCGGCCGCCGTCGAGCGCTTCCTGGAGTCCCTGCAGGCGGCCACCACCCGCGCCGGCTACGCCCAGACCCTCGCCCGGCTGACCACCGTGGCCGGGCCGCAGCACCCGATCGCCACGCTCACCCCCGAGCAGTACGCCGCGGTGATGCACCAGTGGAGCACCGCGGCCGCCGCCACCTGGAACCGCCACCTGTCCGCGCTGGTCTCCTTCACCACCTGGGCCCAGCGCCAGGACCTGCTGGCCACCAACCCCGCCCGGCGGCTGGAACGCCGCAAGGCCGCGCGCCGTGGCGACCGCGCCATCCCCGCCGCCCGCCTGGACAAGCTGTTCACCGACCCCAAGCACGCTCTGCGCGAACGCCTGCTGTGGCGGCTGCTGTACGACACGGCCGCCAGAGCCGAGGAGATCCTCACCCTCAACGTCGCCGACCTCGACCTGGAGTTCCGCCGCGCTCGGGTCGTCTCCAAGGGCGGCGCCATTGAATACGTGCACTGGGCCACCCCGACGGCCCGGCTGCTGCCCCGCCTGCTGGCCGGCCGCACCGCCGGGCCAGTGTTCCTGGCCGACCGGCGCGCTCCCGCCTCCGGCCGCCGCGCGCCGGCATCCGGCGACGTCTGTCCCATCACCGGGCGGGGCCGCCTGTCCTATCCGCGCGCCGAGTACCTGTTCAAGACCGCCTCGGCCGAGCTCGACCCGCACCGCCAAGGGTGGACCTTGCATCAGCTGCGTCATTCGGCGCTCCAGCACCTCGCCCAAGCCGGCCGCACCGCGCCCGAGCTCCAGGCCAAGAGCCGCCACCAGCACCTGGCCAGCCTCGGCCGCTACGTCCGCCTGGGCGAGGAGACCTCCGCCCGCATCACCGCCGAGGCCGACCCCGTCCAGCGCCGCCGCCCCCGCTGACCATTCCCACCGGCCGAGGGCCACCGCGTTCATTCAGGCAACCACACCCGCAGCGTCTGATCATCGTCGGCGTCGGGTTCAACCCGCAGCCCCGCCCCGGTCAGGGCTCGGCTGTAGGCGGCCACTTCCATGGCCGCAGTACAGCCCGGACCGGCGTAGGCCACCAGAAAGGGCGTGCTCGCCCGGCCGCCCTCGACCACGAACCCGGGCCGGGTGTCGCCGAGCCCACCAGCCCGGCGCCACGCAGGATGTCACAGACCCCCTCGGCGTCGCGATCCCGCTCGCTCCACAGCGGCCGCCGGCCCTGGCCGTACCCGAACTCCGGCCTCTCATCGCTCATGGCCCACACCGTAAGCGAACAGCGACCTCCCGTCCGCGGGGAACGGCATCAGTGCAGGTCAGCGAAATCCGACCAAAATTCCCCGGGACTACAGGGAGGCCTTCCTTGTCCATGGGCGTGTGCTTACTCATGTGCGAGCCGTACCCGGACGGAGACAGCCAGAGGAAACAGCGCACTCCAATTCTTCGACAAGGCCACACCGCGCAGTTCGGCCAGCGAGCCTTGGACCAATCGTTATCTTGGGTTCTCGGCCTCTTCTCACCGGTCAGAGCGAGATGATCTTTTCTTTCACGTGTGGCACGTTGGCTGATCTTCACACCATGTTGCCTCGAACGTGTGTCCCATTGCTATCTAGGTTCTTGAGCGAAGTAGCTGGTCAGCAGCTTGAAGGTCGTTAAGCCATGTAAGGCAAGTAGGCCGGCTGCGGCGGCTGTCGCGCCGGTGGATCGTCGAACGGTCCATCCAGTCTGGCTGATGCGCTTGACCGCTGGATGGACAGATCGTTTCTGGGTTGCTTGGGTGAAGGCGGAGCATCCTGCGAGAGCGAAACCCGGAGCCGCGCGCTGGCAGCGGCTCGGCACCCAGCCAAAGGAGACAGCATGTCCTCGGCCCTCAGCGGTGCGGAGTTTGAGAATCTGGTCCGCTCTATCCACGAACACGGCAAGCTCCACATCGCCGAAGTCGCTGCGGGGCGCACGCCGCCAGCGAAGCACGTCCTCCCCAGCCACATCTCGACAGCCAAGGTGCCCGATCTTCCCGCCGAGGTCCGGGAAGCCTTCGACGTCTTCGTGACCGGCACCCAGGAGCTAGTCGCCGAGAACATGGACCTCGCGGCTGCCGCGCAGCAGTTCCTCAACGGCGATAAGACCAGGAGTGACTTCCAAGATCTAATCCGCAAACAGGCGGATAAGTTCAAGCGCGGGTTCAATGACTTGTTCGATGTGCTAAGGGACAAGATTATCGAGAGCGGGGAAGCCCACCCCGACCAGGTAGACGAAATAATCGCGGCTTTCGACGGGGTCAGCGACTTCTTCACTGACAGGTTCGATGATGTGGCCGACTTCTACTCCAAGCTGGTCAAGAACGTCTCCGAACAGGCGAACCAGGTGAGCAGCTTCTTCCAAAATCTGCAAAACCAGATCCAGGACTGGCGGGCCAACAACCCCGGTTGATCAACACTGCTGGTGCGGCGCGCCCTTGGCCCCGTCAGCGCGTATGGCAGTGACACGCGCAGCAGGCGAGACTCCACGCAGATAGGCTGGCCGCGGCTTCCGCACCGGTGGATCGTCGAGAGGTCCATCAGCCGCGTGAAAGACCCTGCCGGACGTGCTGGGCGGGGTCTTGGTGTGCCGTGATGCTCTCTCAGGCCAGGAGACCCAGGGTTTCGGCCGCGTGGCCGGATCCACGCCGCGGAACCGGTCGAAGGCCGCAGCCACCACCCGGAACGTCTCCCGCAACAGCGCATCGACGTTCGCCGTGGCCCGGGTCGGCAGCGCGCCCAGCTGGACCGCCGCGATCGCCGCGATGCGGTGGCCGGCCAGCGGCGTCGCGCTCCTGCACAGCGAGCTCGGCCGCCGCGAGAGCGCCCACGCGTTCCTCGCCGCGGCCGCCAGGTCCCAGGCGGGGCGACACGGGCTGATCGACGGGCTGCCAGCGCTGCTGTTCGCGATCAGGGCGGCGGTCACCCGGCCGGGCGACTACGCCGGGCTGCTGGCCCGTGCGGAGCCGGCCGTGCGGGAGCTGATCAAGCGGCGCGCCGAGGAGGAGACGAGCCGGGGCGAGGTGAGCTTCAGCGCGTACGACGTCATCGAAGGGCTCACCGGCCTGGGCCGCCTGGCGCTGTCGTACGGCGACACGGAGCCGCTGGCGTACCTCATCGCGCTGACCGAGCCGCGCTCGGAGCACGTCCCCGGCTGGCTGGTGCCGCACGCCTCCGTCAGGGGGGCGCCCGCCGGCGAGGGCCACTTCAACCTCGGGCTCGTCCACGGGATCCCCGGCCCGCTGGCCCTGCTCGCCATCGCCCACCGCGACGGCTTCCGGCTGCCGTGCCACGAGGAGGCGATGGAACGCATCGCGACCTGGCTGCTCGAATGGGAACACGACGGCTCCTGGCCGCCCACCGTCCCCCTGCGGCACCAGCTCGAACGGGCCGTCCCCGCCGGGCCGCCCATCCGGCCCGCGTGGTGCTACGGCGCCGCGGGCGTCGCCCGGGCCCTCTTCCTGGCGGGACAGGCGCTCGACCGGCCGGAGTGGCGGGAGGCCGCCCTGCGCGGGCTCCGTACGGCGCTCGCCCGCCCCTGGGACGACTGGGGCATGGTCGACGCGGGCCTGTGCCACGGCTGGGCCGGGATGCTCCACGTCAGCTGCCGCGTGGCGCGGGAGACCGGCGACGAGGCGCTGCTCGAAGCGGCCGACGGGCTGGCCGCGCGGGTCGCCGGCGAGTTCCGCCCCGAGGCCCCGTTCGGCTTCCGGTACTCCGCGACGGGAGGCACCGAGGTGGCTCCGGACCGCGTGGGACTGCTCGAAGGAGCGGCCGGGATCGCGCTCGCGCTGCACCATTACGCGACCGGCCGGCCACCCGCGACGGGCTGGGACGCCGCCCTGCTGCTCGACTGACATTTGAGGAGATGGACCATGCTGAGCCTCGCGGACCTCGTGGGCGACGAATTCCCGGCCCGGCGGGCGGTCTTCCGTTCGGGCGCGGTGCCGGATCCCGGCGAGATCGCCTCCGTGGCGGACATCGACCGCGTCCTGACCGGCAGCGGCCTGCGGGCGCCCGGGATCCGCGTGGTCAAGGACGGGTCCGTCCTCCCGTCGGCCCACTACACCTCGCCGTCCACCTTCGGCTACGCCGGTCTCGACGACGTGGTCGATCCCGGCAAGGTGGTCGGGCTCTACCGCGAGGGCGCGACCCTGGTCCTGGGCACCGTGAACCTCCTGCTCCCGCGCCTGCACGAGCTCTGCAAGACCGTCGAGCGGGACGTCGGACACCCCGTGGACGCCAACGTCTACGTCGCGCCGCCGGGCGCGCGGGCGTTCGACGTCCACTGCGACGCCCAGGACATCATCGTGATCCAGGCGCACGGGGCCAAGCAGTGGACGTTGTTCGACGACATCGTGCCGAACCCCGGCGGCGGGAAGCTCGTCGCCCCCGAGGGGGACGGCTCCACGTACGAGTTGTGCGCGGGCGACGTGCTCCACGTCCCCCGCGGGATGCCGCACCTGGTGCGGACGGCCGCCTCCGCCTCCGTCCACGTCACGATCAGCGTCAACACCCTGACCTGGGCGGACCTGCTGAAGGGGTTCGTCACCGACCTCCTGCGCTCCGACGAGTACGCCGCGGCGCTGCCCATGGGCGTCGGCCTCGCCGAGCGCGTCCAGCCCATGGTCGGGCAGTACGCCGACCGCCTCGCGGCGGCGCTGACCGAGGCCGCCACCGCGCCCGCCGTCCACGAGATGATCTACGGCAGGACCGCCTTCGGGGAGGCGCACCAGGGCGGGCTCTTCAGCCAGGCGCTGCTCGGTGCCCCGATCGGGCCCTCCGACCGGATCTCGCTGCGTCCCGGCACGTGGCCGCTGGTCGGCGAGGCGCGGATCAAGGCCGGCCACCGGACCTTCCGCGTGCCGGACGCGGTCGCAGCGGCCTGCGAACTCCTCATGAGCGGCCCGGTGAAGGTCGGCGAGCTCTCCGGGGACCCCGGCGAGGCCGTCAAGATCGCTCAGGCTCTGGTCGAGCTCGGCCTGTGCGCGCCGCCCGCCCCCTGAGCGCTCTCGCGGCGCTGGACAGCGGGCGGCGTGGGTGTCAGCTTGGGTGCAAGCGATGAGGAGTGCCGCGATGGCCGAGTCTCATGCACCACCGGCGCGGTCCTACCCGCTGGGCCCGCCGGACCGGCTGGAGCTCGACGCCGGGTACGCCTGGCTGCGCGAGCACGAGCCGCTGGCCAGGATCGCCATGCCGTACGGCGAACCCGCCTGGCTGGTGACCCGTTACGAGGACGTCCGCACGGTCCTCGGCGACTCCCGCTTCGGCCGCGCGGCCGCGGCCACGCGGGACCCGCCGCGCATGTACCCCGAGCCGGTGCCCGGCGGGATCACCGACCTCGACCCGCCCGAGCACACCAGGATGCGGCGGCTGATCGGCATGGCCTTCACCGCCCGCCGGGTGGAGCTGCTGCGCCCGCGGGCCGAGGGGATCGCCGACGAGCTCCTGGACCGGATGGTGTGCGAGGGGCCGCCCGCCGACCTCGTCGAGGCGTACGCCGTGCCGCTGCCCGCCGTCATCATCTGCGAGCTGCTCGGCGTCCCGTACGAGGACCGCCCGACGTTCCAGACCTGGGCCGACGCGTACATGACGACGACGGCGATCCCCCTGGAGGAGAAGACGGCGCGGCTGGGCGAGCTCGGCGCCTACTTCGCCGGGCTGGTGGCGCGGCGGCGCGAGGACCCGGCGGACGACCTGATCAGCGCGCTGACGCAGGCGCGCGACGAGCGGGACGGCCTGTCGGAGGAGGAGCTGATCGGGTTCCTGATGACGCTGCTCGCGGCCGGGTACGAGACGACCGCCGGCCAGATCGCCAACTTCGCCTACGCGTTGGTGTCCGACCCCGCCCAGCTTCTGCTGGTCAGGGGCGGGAAGGCGGACGTGGCGGGGGCGGTGGAGGAGCTGCTGCGGCACGTCCCGGTGATGGCGACCGGATCGACGTTCATCCCTCGGTACGCGACGGAGGATGTCGAGCTGAGCGGCGGGACCGTGCGGGCCGGGGAGCCGGTGTTCGCCGCGTTCTACGCCGCCAACCGGGACCCGCGCGTGTACGCCGACCCGGAGCGGCTCGACCTGACCCGCCCGCCCCGGCCCCACCTCGCCTTCGGTCACGGAGCGCACTTCTGCGCCGGTGCCGCGCTGGCACGGATGGAGCTCCAGGTGGCGCTCCATGCCCTGCTACGGCGTCTCCCCGGGTTGCGGGCGGCGGTCGCGGACGAGGAACTGGTCTGGAAGAGCGGGATGGTCGTACGGGGACCGGTGGCGCTGCCGGTGACCTGGGAGCTCTCCATGTGAGCTGTCGCCGCAGGACGCATCGGTGCCGGGAATAATCCGTGGAGCCGTCCGGAGCCGGGTGGTTATCGTCGGGCGGTGACCTATCTGAGCCAGTTGGGCTACCTGCTGGGCCTGGAGGGCGTGGCCCTGTTGCGGGCCTTCCGGGAGGGCCGCTCGGACCGCGCGTTCGTGCGGGCCCGGATCACCGAGGTCCGCGCGCTGCTCGACGCGCCCGCCCTGGCCGACGCGGACGGGGTGACGGCCGAGGTCGGCGCGATCGGGTCGCGGGAGGTGTACCGGACGTGGGCGCCGCACTATGACGCGGGCGGCAACCAGATGATCGACTCCGAGCAGCCCGTGGTCCGCCGCATCCTCGACGGCCTCCCGGTCGGCATCGCGCTGGACGCCGCCTGCGGCACCGGCAGGCACGCCGCGTACCTGGCCGAGCTCGGCCACCGCGTCATCGGCGTCGACACCTCACCCGAGATGCTCGCCCAGGCCCGGCGGCGTCCGGACACGGGCGTTTCGGCTGAGCGGTCGGGTCAAATCGTGCCCGCCGTGGGGCTGGCCATGGGTGATCTGCATCGGCTGCCGTTGCCCGACGACGCGGTCGACACCGTCGTGTGCGCCCTCGCGCTGGTGCACGTGCCGGATCTTGCGCCGGTGCTGGCGGAGTTCGCGCGGGTGCTGCGTCCCGGCGGCCACCTGATCATCACCGACCCGCACCCGATGGCGACCTACCTGGCCCCGGCCGCGCCCAGCCCGGGTCCGGACGGCCGTCCCGCGCTGCCGGCCGACCGGCCCCGCTCGCTCAGCGACTACCTCGCCGCCGCACTCCCGCTCGGCTTCCAGGTGCGCCACTGCGAGGAGCCGCGCCGCCCGCCCCTGCCGCTGGTCCCCGGCACCCGCCCGCCGGACCCGCTCCCGCCGCAGGGCTCCTACGAGATCATGTACTGGTGCCCGGAGGCCGCGGACGCGGCCATGAGCGGCATGCCGGTCGCGGTCGTCTATCACTTCCAGCTCGGCCCTTGTCCTTGACCCGGTGACGCCTTTCCTGGGCTAGGTTGAGGCTCGAGGAGAAGGAGGCGACATGCGCACGACGCTGCCTGCGGCGTTGCTTCTTCTCCTGTCGTGGTTCCTGCCGGCCTCCGCCCACGCCCAGGTCGCCTCGCACGTCGTGGCGGTGCACGCCAGGGTCCAGGAACAGCCGGGGCTCCAGCGGGAGCCGTACCGGGAGGCCGTGGGCCAGGCCCGGCCCGGCCTGCTCGGCACCGCCCCGCCCGCGGGGCCGGCCGTGCTGCCGTCGGTCCTGCCGCAGCCGCGGCGGGGCTGGGCGGCCGTGGTCGCGAGCCCGGCCGCCGACGTTCCCGCCGACCGCCGGCCGGCGGCGGCCCCCGCGCGGGGGCCTCCCTCCACAGGGTGCTGAAGATCCCCCTTTCGCACATCTGAGCCTGTGGAGGCTTTCATGTTCCGTGCGCCTGTTTGGCGTGCGGTGACGGCCCTTGCCGTCATCGCGATCTCCCTGATCCTGGCCCTGGTCAGCGCCCCGCGCCTGGGCCTGGATCTACGCGGTGGCACCCAGCTCGTCTTCGAGACGAGGGACTCGCCCACCGTCAAGGCCGACTCGGCCGCCACCGACCGCGCCCTCGACGTGCTCCGCCAGCGGGCGGACGCGCTCGGCGTGGTCGATCCCACCCTGGTCCGCTCCGGCGAGCGGCGGATCATCGTCGAGCTGCCCGGCGTGCTCGACCCGCGGCAGGCGGCCGAGGTCATCGGCCGTACCGCGCAGCTCGCCTTCCACCCCGTCCTCGGCAACGAGGGTGACGTACGTGACGAGAACGGCGGGAAGTTGCGGCTCGGGCCCGCCGCCATCACCGGCGACGGCATCGCCGACGCCGTCCAGCAGAGCGACCCCCAGCGCGGCCCCGGCTGGTGGGTGAGCATCGACTTCCGCGACGCCGGCGCCTGGCAGCGGATGAGCGGCGCGGCGGCGTGCGAGCCGGTGGGCGACCCCAAGCGCCGGGTCGCGATCGTGCTCGACGACGAGGTCATCTCCTCGCCGCCGCTCGACCCGTCGATCCCGTGCCGTACCGGCATTTCCGGCGGGAGCGCGGACATCACGGGCTCGTTCACCCACGACGAGGCCCGCGATCTGGCCGTGCTGATCAAGGGCGGCGCGCTGCCCGTGCCGCTCACCATCGTCGAGCAGCGTACGGTCGGCCCGACGCTCGGCGCGGCGGCCATCGACGCGAGCGCCAAGGCGGCGGTCGCCGGGCTGGTCCTGACGGCCGCCTTCATCGTCGCGGTCTACCGGATGTCCGGGCTGCTCTCGACGCTCGCGCTCGCCTGCTACGGCCTGATCTCGTACGCGGCGCTGGTGGCGATGGGGGCGACGTTCACGCTGCCCGGGCTGGCCGGGTTCGTGCTGGCGATCGGCATGGCCATCGACGCCAACGTGCTGGTCTTCGAGCGCGCCAGGGAGGAGTACGACCAGGGGCGCGGCCGCCGCGGGCTGAAGGCGGCCCTGGACCGGGGGTTCAGGAACGCCTGGAGCGCCATCGCCGACTCCAACGTCACCACCCTCATCGCCGCGGGCCTGCTGTTCTGGCTGGCCTCGGGGCCGGTCAAGGGCTTCGGCGTGACGCTGGCCGTCGGCGTGCTGGCCTCGCTGGTCTCGGCCATGCTGATCACCCGCGTGCTCGCCCACGCCGTCATCGGCCGGGTTGGGCCGCGCCTGTCGGGCCTGGGCTCGCCTGGAGCCGTACGGACCTGGCTGACGCGCAGGAACCCCCAGCTCATGAAGGCCAGGAGGCTGTGGCTGGCGATCGCGGGCACGCTGGTGGCGGCGGCCGTCGCCGGGCTGCTCGCCCGCGGGCTGAACTTCGGCGTGGAGTTCACCGGCGGGCGGCTCGTCGAGTTCGCCACCGCGAAGCCCCTGTCGGCCGACGTCGCGGGGCAGGCCGTCTCGCGTGCCGGGTTCCCCACGGCGGTCGTGCAGGCCGGCGGCGACGGCGTCACCGTACGCGCCGGGCGGCTCGGCCTGGACGACGTGGCCAGGATCGAGCAGGAGCTGGAGCGGCAGGCGGGGGAGGTGACCAAGCGGAGCGAGGAGTTCGTCGGCCCGAGCCTGGGCGAGGAACTGCGCCGCAACGCTCTCGTCGCGCTCGGCGTGGCCGTGTCCATGCAGCTGGCCTACCTGGCGATCCGGTTCAGGTGGACGTTCGGCGCGGCGGCGGTGCTGGCGCTGCTGGTGGACGTGACCGTGGTGGCGGGCATGTTCGCGTGGCTCGGCAAGCCGATCGACGGGATCTTCCTGGCCGCGATGCTGACCATCGTCGGCTACTCGGTCAACGACAAGGTCGTGGTCTTCGACCGGGTACGCGAGCTGTGGTCGCCCCGCCGCCCGTTCGTCACGGCGGTGAACTCGGCCATCCTGCAGACCATGCCGCGCACGGTCAACACCGGCCTCGGCGCGCTGTTCATCCTGCTCGCGCTCATGGCCTTCGGCGGGGACTCCCTGCGGGACTTCGCGCTGGCGCTGGTGACCGGGATCGTGGCGGGCACGCTGTCGTCCGCCTTCGTGGCCGGGCCGCTGGCCGTCTGGCTGGCCCGGTTCGACCGCAAGCCGCCTCCGGGGCCGCCCGTCAAGCGTCGGCGGGTCTCGGGGGCCGTGGTTTAAGTCCTTATCTGGGGACTTGAAAGTCCTCGTATGGGGATATAGCGTGATCCGCATGTATGCGATAGTCAGGCACTACAGCGCGGACGCGAGCGCGATCACCGAGATGGTGAAGCATGTGGACCGGGAGTTCGCCGACCGCGTCCCCGAGCAGGTGGGGTCGGTCCTCTACACCGCCGTCGACACCGGCGGGGGGACCGTGATGACGATCACGATGTTCGGGGACGCGGAGGCGGCCTCCCGTGCCGAGAGCGCGGTGACCGGGGTTCAGGAGAGCCTCGGGGCCCGGTTCGGGGTGCGGGAGACCGCCGTCGAGCGTGGGGAGGTGATGGTCAGCCGCGCCACGCCGTCCGTCGTCGGACGGGTCAGGTTCGAGCCGTAGGCGCCGCTGCGACGACGGGGTCAGCGGGTTGTTCGGCTCCGTCACGACCACGCCGCCCATTCACGCTGCTTATTGCCGCATTCAGCAGGAGCCTCTGGTCGGGCCGTCGGCACTCGCCTAACCTTGCTGGTCAATCATCGAGCGGGAGAGGGACACGAGGTGAATCGGATGAAGAGGGCAGGTTCCGAAGTCAGCCGGCGGGCCGATCCTCTCGTGCAGCTGTCGCTCGAACAGCTACGCGAGCGCACGAGCATGAAGTGGCGCGAGCACCCCGATGACGTGCTCCCGCTCTGGGTGGCGGAGATGGACGTGCCGCTGGCCCGTCCCATTGCCGACGCGCTGCACCGGGCGATCGACCTCGGCGACACCGGATACCCGTACGGGACCGCCTACGCCGAGGCTCTCGCGGAGTTCGCCCGCCGGCGATGGCGGTGGGACGGCCTGCGCGTCGAGCACACGGCCGTCGTGCCCGACGTCATGATGGGCATCGTCGAGGTCCTCCGCCTGATCACCGGCCCCGGGGACGCGGTCGTCGTGTGCTCGCCGGTCTATCCGCCCTTCTACGCGTTCGTCACGCACGACGCGAGGAAGATCGTCGAGGCGCGGCTCGGCCCGGATCTGCGGGTCGACCTCGACACCCTGGAAGAGGCGTTCGTCCGCGCGCGCAGCCAGGGCCGTCGCGCGGCGTTCCTCATGAGCAACCCGCACAACCCGACCGGCGTCGTCGACACCCGTGATGAGTTGCAGGCGATCGCCCAGCTCGCCCGAAAGCACGGCGTCCGGGTGATATCCGATGAGATCCACGCCCCGCTCGTGTTGCCCGGAGCCACCTTCGTCCCGTTTCTCGGCATCGAAGGATCCGAGAACGGCTTCGCGCTGACCTCCGCGTCCAAGGCCTGGAACCTCGCCGGTCTCAAAGCCGCCCTGGTCATCGCGGGCGCCGACGCCGTCGACGACCTCCGGCGCATGCCCGAGGAAGTCGGTCACGGCCCCAGCCACCTGGGTGTCATCGCGCACACCGCGGCGTTCCGCGCGGGCGGAACCTGGCTCGACGAGCTGATACTCGGCCTCGACGCGAATCGCACCCTCCTGGGTCAACTCATCGCAGAACACCTCCCTGAGGCGCGCTATCGACCGCCCGAGGGCACCTACCTCGCCTGGCTCGACTGCACCTGGCTCGGCCTGCACGAGGAGGGGCAGAGCGACGAGCTCGGCGTCGTCAGCGACGTAGCGGGACCGGCGAAGCTGTTCCTCGACCGCGCCCGCGTCGCCGTGAGCTCGGGGCACGTGTTCGGCTCCGGCGGGGCCGGCTGCGTGCGGCTCAACTTCGCCACGTCGCCGGACATCCTGCGCCAGGCGCTGTCCAGGATGGGTCGCGCGGTGCGCGAACTCTGAAGGCCGGCGCCTCACGTCCTGCAGAGGAGCACCGCGATGTCGTCCATGCGCTGCTCGGCCGTGGCCTGCTTGATGAGCGACTCGGCCAGGTCGTGCAGGGGCTGGCCGGGCGAGGGCGTGAAGCGCTCGGCCAGGTCGTCGATGGCCTCGCCGATGCTGCGGCCCGGCTCCTCGATGAGGCCGTCGGTGTAGAGGGCCAGGACGGAGCCGGGCGGCATCGGCACCTCCGTGGTGGCGTACTCGGAGTCGGGGTCCACACCGAGCAGCAGCCCGGGGGAGGAGTCGATGGCCTCGGTACGCCACCCGGGCCGGCCGAACAGCGGCGGCAGGTGTCCCGCGCTGGCCAGGCAGGCGATGCGCTTGCGCAGGTCGATGTTGACGTACAGGCAGCTGGTGAACCGGTCGGGGGACAGCTCGCTGAGCAGCCGGTTGGTGCGCGCGAGCACCTCGCCCGGGCTGGCCCCGGAGGTGGCGTGGGCGTGGATGGCGGTGCGCACCTGGCCCATGAGGGCGGCCGCGGTCACGTCGTGGCCCTGCACGTCGCCGATGACCGCCGCGGCCATGGTGTCGGTCAGGCGGATGAGGTCGTAGAAGTCGCCGCCGATGTCCATTCCCGGGGTGGCGGGGAGGTAGTGGGCGGCCAGTTCGAGGCCGGAGATCTCGGGCAGCCTGCGCGGCAGCAGGCTTTTTTGCAGGCACTGGGCGAGCTGGTGCTTGACGTCGTACAGCCGGGCCCGCTCGTACGCCTGCGCGATCAGCCCCGCGAGCGCCGTCAGCGTGGCCCGCTCGCTCGTACTGAACTGGTGTGGCCGGTTGTAGGCGAGGACGCACGTGCCGATCGGATGACCCGAGATGACCAGCGGCAGGAAGGCCCAGGCGGACATGTCGTCCGAGCGGACGGCGCCCGGGTACGCCTTGCGCAGCTCGTCCCAGGTGGAGAAGAACGTCGGCTGGCCGGCGTCGAAGGAGTGGTTGGCCGGGTCCGGCGGGATCACGGGACGGCCGTCGAACTCCTGGATGGCCTGCGGGCTGTAGCCGCGCGAGGCGTCCACACGCAGCCGGCCGCCCTTCGAGGTCAGGATGGCCAGGGCCTGGACGTTGTAGACGGGCATGACGTGGTCGGCCACCAGGTGGACCACCTCCTGCGCGGTCACCGCCCGCGAGAGCTTGGTCGCCAGGTACAGGACCTCGTGCAGCGCGACGTTCGGGGCCGGCCGCTCGGCTCCGGCCGCCAGGTGACCCGGGCCGCGGGCGCCGACGGCCGGCGTGATGCGCACGGTGATCCCGGACAGGCCGGGGAAGAACCGGAGCGACAGCTGGCGCCCGGCGGGGTTGCGTATCGTGAAGTGGGTGACCTGGCGGCCGACGACCGCGGCGCGGTAGGCGTCCTCGTACGCGGGGTCGTTCATCCACGGCAGCGCCTGGTCCAGGCGTTTGCCGAGCAGCTCGGACGCGGAGCTGAGCAGCAGGTCGGCGGCCGGGGCGCTGAGGAGGGTCACGCGCCCGTTCACGTCCAGCGAGCTGTGGCCCTCGGGCAGCCGGTTCAGGCAGTCGAGCGCGATCAGGTCGGGTCGCGGGTCGGCCTTGCGCTTCGGGTCCAGCACCCGGGGCCGCGGCCCCGGCTTGATCGGCTGCCCCTGCTCGGCGGCCTCCTGGAGCACCTCGGCCATCTGGCCGCTGATGTCCTCGATCCGGTCGAGCTGGCGCTGGGTCAGCCGGCTCACCCGCCCCGCCGGCCACAACAGCACGAAGCCGCCCCAGACGGTGCCGTCGGAGATGAGGGGGTGCGCAGCGGACGCGAAGTCGTACGGCACGGACAGCGCCGCCGACGGGAACTCGCGCGCCAGGCCCTCCCTGTCGGGGACCCAGACCAGCCGCTGCTCGCACACCGACGTGGCGATCGGCGCGCGGTCGTTCATTCTGACCCTGGCCCACGCCTTGGCGATCATGGGGGGAAGCCCCAGCTGACTGTCCATCTTCAGGACGTCGCCGTCCTCGTCCAGGAGGTAGAGGTTGCCGATGTGCGCCCGTGTGCTGACGACGGCTTCGACCAGCAGCTCGTCCAGGAGGGACGAACCGGTCGTCAGGGCGCCGTTCCCCCGCACCGCCTCAGCCCGTCTCGCTCACGACGTGCGAGCGCCCGAATTGCCTGAAACCTCGCATATGGGCAGAATACACGCACGCATGTAGCAGATTGCTTACGGTCTGCCAGGGTGTAGATCTAGCGGAGGGGCGCCGCGGAAGATCTCGCTTGACGTGTTCGCGAAATGTTCGTCATGAAGCGGCCCTCCCGTTCGGAGATTCTTGAAGCCCTCCCCGCGGGGCGGCGACGATCACGCGGACAGCTTGAGCGCCCGGTCGAGAAGCTGATGCATGTGCGCGCGGAAGCGCCGCAACGTGCGGGGATCGTCGGTGTTGCGGCGCTGCCCGGTCCCGTCGAGCACCCCGCTCAGCGTGAACCCGTGAATGCACCAGATCATCGTGTACGTGGTGAACTGCGCGTCGGCGTCCGCGGGCTTGGCGATCGCGTCGATGCTGTCGATGGCGCGCTGGACCAGCGGCTGGGCGTTGAGCGGCTCCAGATCGATGTCGCTGGCGTCGGACAGCCAGCGGTGCATCCACAGCGCGGGCACCTCCGGATGCTCGGCGCACAGGTCGATGTACCCGTCGACGAACCGGTGCAGCGCCTCCGGCCGCCGCTCGGGCGGGGTGTCCCGCAGCTCGTCGGCCCTCGCCAGGATGACCTCGGACAGCACCCGGTGGGCCTCCTCCATGACCGTGAGGTAGAGCCCCCGTTTGGTGGGGAAATGCGCGCTGAGGGCCGCCGTGTCCAGCCCCGCGGCCTCCGCGATCTGCTCGGTGGAGGTGCCGTCGTAGCCGAGCGCGGCGAACAGCCTGGTCGCCGTCCGCAGGATCAACTCCCGCTCGCCGCCTTCTGGAGAGCCCATGGACGCGACCCTAGATCCGGAGCGGCATGCTGCCCGTTAATGGATCGACAAGCGGAGGTAAAAGTAGTCCCTCGAACACCCTTGCCGGGCCCGGGCCCGGCAAGGGCGCCCGGGGTCACACCTGGATGTAGTCCGTTTCCAGCAGGTGGGCCAGGGCCTTGAGCTCGGCCCCGCGGTGGCCGGTGCCGAGGGCCCAGTGGTGGGACATGCCGGTCGCGCTCCAGTCGTCGGTCCACTCGCCGGGGTCCCGGCCGAAGTCCACGCGGGACGTCGTGTTCCCGATCTGCAGGTGCGGCCCGTCCACGGTCTCGCCCTCCGAGGCCACCAGGGCGAAGCGGCCGTCGCGGCGCTGGATGATCCCGAACGCCGTCACCGGCCCATGCTTGACGTCGAACTCCACGGAGACGCCCCAGCCCCGCTTCCCGTGGTACACGCCGAGCCCGCGCAGCAGTGGCCTGCGGGCGCTGATGGCCAGGTGGGCGGGGCCGTCGTGGCCCATCTCGACGTGGCCCCGGTGGAAGTCCAGCGCCTGGAGCTCGGTGAACGACCCGCCCGCGCCCATCCGGTCCATGATCAGCATGGCCAGGCTGGTGCGCAGCTCGAACTCCCCGGCCGCCGGGATGCCGCGCGCGGTGAGCAGGGACGCGCCCAGGATCATCCCGGCCCCCAGCCGCTCGTGCGTCTCCCCGTCCAGGCCGCGGTGATAGTACGCCAGGCTGTCCAGCGAGAAGTCCTCCACCAGCCGGTCCAGGCCGACGGAGACGCGGCAGGCCCACTCGAGGTCGACGGCGTTGACGCTGTCGGCCAGCTCGAAGATCTTCTCGGTCTCGGCGCGCTTGGCGGCGACCTCGGCGTCGGTGACCTTCTCCACGCGTACCCGCAGGTCGTCGAACTCCAGCACCTCGACGTGCCCGCCGAAGTTCGCCGAGACGAGCGTGAGGTCGGTGGAGACGTCCAGCATGCCGGGGTAGAGGTGCCCCATCAGGCCGTGCCGGCCGTGCCGCAGGGCCGCGCGGGCCCCGGCGGCCCGCACCCAGCTCGTGATGCGGGCCCAGGCGCGCTCGTCCTCCAGGTAGCCCGACACCGACCGGAACGGGATGCCGCACCGCTGGAAGGCGTTGGCCATCTCGGGCAGCGGGCAGGCGCCGCAGTAGGCGAGCCACTGGCCGGTGTCGAACGTGGCGTGCTCCATCGACTCGGTCGGCTGCAGGTTGATCAGCAACACGGGCGCGCCGCTGCGCTGCGCGATGGGCACGAGCATGGTGGCCGTCATGTACGTGGTGAGGAACCCGACGATGAGGTCGCAGTCCGCGGCCCGCAGCTTCTCGGCCGCGACCGCGCCCTCCTGGGCGTCGGAGATGAACCCGACGTCCACGATCTCCGCGTCCAGCTCCCGCATCCGTTCGGAGACCCGGTCGGCCGATCGCTGGAGCTGGGGGAGCAGGTCGGGGAACTGCGGCCAATATGCGCCCAGCCCGCCGGCGACCAGTCCGACGCGGGTCTTCGTCTTGCTTGCCACGGTGATGCCCTCCTGAGGGGTGAAGGGTGGGTGCCGGGAGAGTTTCGGACAAAAGTATAGATCTTTTCCGAAACCTCACCATAGGGCATCAAGAGTGGAGCGTGCGGTCCAGGAAGTCCACGACCGTGCGGGCCAGGGTCAGCCGGTGATCGGACAGGGCGTGGTCGGTGGGGAAGAGGTGGTGCTCCAGCCGCGGCACCGGATGCGCCTCGTAGGCCCGGACCAGCGGATGGTGGTGCGTCTCGGCGGGTGTGACGGGGTCGCGTCCCGTCCCGACGAGCAACACGGGCCGGTCGGCCAGGCGTGGCGCGAGCGTCGCCAGGCTCCACTCCTGCCCCGCCGCCTCCATCTCGGCGACCAGTGCCGCGGCGCTGGTGCCCTGGAGCGGCAGCAGCTCGCCCTCCCAGTCCCGCAGGTGCCCCTCCCGCACCGCCGGGTCCGCGAGGCAGGCCGCCGCGCCCGCGCCCACGTCGAACGCCGCCACCGAGGCGACCGCGCGGACCGCGGGGTCGGCGGCGGCCGTCATCAACGCCGCGAACCCGCCCAGGCTGTGCCCCACCACGGCCAGCCGCGCCGGATCCAGCCGGGCGTCCAGGCGTACCGACTCCACCACGCGGGCCGCGTCCTCCAGCACGTGGTGCCACGACCAGGTCCCGCCGACGCCCCAGGACCCCCGGTAGTGGAAGACCAGCGCCGCGTAGCCGGCCCGGCGCAGCGCCTGGGCCAGGTCGAAGTTGCGCTCGTTGCCCGGGAATCCGTGCAGCAGCACCACGATCGGATGGGGTCTGGGCCCGGCCGGGAGGTGCAGGACGCCGAGCAGCCGGTGGCCGCCGCTCTCGAACGTGACCGCGGGCGTGCTGGCCGGCGGCACGAGCGTGGCGGGAGGGTTGTACACGTCGGTCACGCGGATCTCCGTACGTCATCGAACCGGTCGTTTCGATGTGAAACTTAGCAGAGACTTGGAACCGGCCGGTACCATCTGACGCATGCCCGTACCCAAAGGCGCTTCCCTCGACCCCGTCCAGACCCGGGCGACCATCCTGCGCGCCGCCACCGGCCTGCTGTACGAGCGCGGCCTCGACGGCATCGGCGTGGCCGAGCTGTGCGCGACCGTCGGCGCGTCCAAGGAGACCCTCTACCGGCACTTCGGCTCCAAGGACGGGCTGGTCGAGGCCGTGCTCGAGGCCCGCAGCGACCACGTCGTACGCTGGCTGCGCGAGGCCGCGGAGGCGGCCGGCGACGACCCGGCCGCTCAGCTCGCCGCGGTCTTCGACGCGCTCGCCGGCTGGTACGCCGAGCCCGCCTTCCGCGGCTGCGCGATCGTCAACGCGTCCGCCCAGTGGCACGACGGCGTCCCGCGCACCGTCGCCGCCCGGCACCTCGACCGCCACCTCGACCTGCTGACGGGCATCGCCCGCCGGGCCGGGGCCCGGCAGCCGGAGGTCCTGGGCAGGCAGTTGCTGATGCTGGTGGAGGGCGCCACCGTGCTGGCCGACCACCACGGCGAGCGCGACGCCGCCGCCACGGCCAAGCAGGCGGCCCTCGCCCTGCTGCGAGGGCAGGGCGAGGGCAGCGCCGGATAGTCGTCAGCGCGGCGGCGGGAGGGTGTGGAGGTTGCGCGGCGTGACCGAGCGGGCCAGCCGGTACGCGGCCTCCGCGTTCACGAGCCCGGACCCGGTCGGCCCGTCGTAACCGTCGGTGGCCACCTCGCCCATCGCGCTCTTGCCGTCGACCACGTCCCGCGCCGACGCCTTGAGCACGGCCTTGACCAGGCTCGGCGACAGCCCCGGCTGCGCCTGCTTGAGCAGCGCGCACACCCCGGCGATCTGCGGTGAGGCCGCGCTGGTGCCGCTGATCACGGCCCAGCCGTCGTCCTTGCCCGTGCCGTCCTTGTTCGGGTAGCCGGGTCCGGCCAGGCTCGTGTCGATCTCGTCGCCCGGCTCGACGGGCAGCATGATGTAGATGGCCCGCGGCTGCTTGCCGACCAGGCCGCACACGTCGGGCACGTGCCGCCCGGCGTAGATGAGGCTGTCGAAGCTGCTGGCGTAGTCGGAGGCCTCCATCCTGAACTCGCCGTTGGCCATCGTCTCGTCCACGAAGACGCCGCCGACCGCGATGACGTCCGGCATCATCGCCGGGAAGGCGACGTGGCCGTTGCCCGCCGAGAAGCAGACGACGATGCCGCGCTCGCGTACCGCCTCGATGACCGCCAGCTCCAGCGGGCGCAGCGCGTTCGGCAGGGAGGCCACGCCGGGCAGGTGGAAGCCCCAGCTGTTGGTCATGACCGCCGGCGACAGGTCGGAGGCCGTCTTGAAGGCGAGCGTGGGGTTGGCCCCCATCTTGACGCCGACGAAGTCGATGTCGCGGGCGCTGGCGAAGATGTTCGCGGCCTCGGCGGTGCCGTGCCCGTACTCGTCGTGCTGCACCGCGGTGGCGTCGGGAGCGAGCGTGGCGTTGTAGTTGTAGCCGTGGTGGTCGTAGAAGGGGTGCCGGTAGAAGCCCGTGTCGGGCATCGCGACCAGCACGCCGCGGCCCGTCACCCCGCGGTCGTGCACCTGGTGCGCGCGCAGGAGGAGCGCCACGTCGTCGGGCACCCGCAGGTGGTGGTAGCCGACGCGGGGCGGGATGGGGGAGGGCCCGAAGAAGCGCGGCGGGGCCTGCGGATAGGCCCGCTCGATGTACGGCTCCAGGTCCGGCGGGATCGAGAACGGCTCGCCGCTCACGTGCGACAGATAGGACACCTGGGCGCCGGTCGTGGAGGTCACGTCCGGCGGCCGGCCGGTCAGCTCGGCCTGGCGCACCTCGACGTGGGTGCCGAACGTGCTCTCCCACAGCGACCGGGGTCCCTCGCCGCTGATGGAGTACGTGCCGACGTGCCGTACCGTGAAGCCCTTGGCCTGCAGCGCGTTCGCGGTGCGCTCGGCGAGGCCGGGGGCCGGCTTGAGCTGGTCGAGGCTCGCGGTCTGCGCCGCCGAGGATTCGGCGAACATCGAGGCGCCGCTCTCCGGCCGCAGGGCCGCTTCGAAGTAGACGGTGTCCTCACGTCGCTCGGTCATCGTGGTCATGTCGCTCCTTTGCGAGATGAGACCGGTGGACGGGTCGTCAGAGGGCGTGGAAGTCGGGCGGCTCCACCCGGTGCACGGCGACCACGTCTCCGCTCAGCTCGGCGGGCACCGCCGGCTGAGGCAGGCCGAACACCCGCTCCCACACGTCCCTGGGCGCGCTGACGCTGATCGTCGTCCCGATGTGGAGCACCTTGAGGCCGAGCCGCGCCAGAGCGGCAGCCGCCTGGCGTTGCCGGCCGGGCGCCGCTTCGACCTCGGCCGAGACGATGTCACCCTCAGCGGCCATGCCCTCAGGCTCCGCCCGCGGGGCACGCCGCGACACAGGGGACGGCCCAGGGATTACCCTGGGGTTGCGACCCTCAGCGGCCGGTCCACTTGATCTCGTACGCCTTGAGCGCGTACTCCTTGCCGTCCACGGTCGTGGTCACGTCGGAGTCCGCGGTGTTGACCAGCAGCAGCTGCTGCGGCTGCGCCAGCGCCCTGACCTTGGCGTCCGACGAGGTGACCTGGTCCAGCTCGGCCCCGGCGGGGAACCACTTGACGAAGTTCGCCAGCAGCCGGCCGGTGTCCGTCTCGGCGCCGCTGCGCGTGTCCCACAGGCACGGCCGGCAGTCGCGGTCCTTGGCCTGCGGGTTCCAGTACAGGGCCGTGGCGGCGCCGCTGCGCGCGAACTCGATCATCGAGGCGGCCTGCACCGCGAGCCGCTTGTTCTCGGGCCAGGTGGTGCCGTCCTCGGGCACGAAGTACCACTCCGACCACCAGACCGGCAGGTCGCCGACCTTGTCCCGCAGCCACTTGGTGACCGCGCCGAACTTCGCCAGCGCCCCGAACTCGTCGGGCAGCAGCTCGTGCGCGTCCGTGGGCGAGGCGCCGTCGACCACGACGAAGTCGGCGCCCTTCTTGTTCTCGAACCAGTAGTTGAAGGCGTCCAGGACGTTCTGGTTGACGACCCCCCAGTCGCCGCGCAGCTCGGAGTCGCCGCGCTCGTTGCTGTCGAAGCCGAGGTACGGGCCGCCGACCTTGGCGTCGGGCCGGGCCTGCTTCACCGCGGCGTACACCTTGTTGTACAGCTCGGTGTAGCCCTTGTAGTCCGCGGGCTTGGAGTGGTCGCGCCAGAAGCCCTTGAACTCGTTCCAGACCATGAAGTACTTGACGTCCTTGTACCGCGTGGCCACGGCCGCCGCCAGCTTGGCGAAGTCGTCGAAGTGCTCGGGGTAGGGGGCGTCCTCCAGGTGCTCCCTCCAGGCCGACTCCTCGGTGGGGCCCTGGGGGCCGCCCTTCATCCAGTCGGGGGCGCAGCAGAGCGTGAGGACGGGGACGCCGCCGGACTCCCTCATCAGGTTGATCCGGCTGTCGAGGTCCTCCCAGAAGTACTGCCCCGGGTAGGGCTCGGGGTTGAGCGCCCCGAACCCCATGATGTGCTGGTTCTGCAGCATCGGGGTCTGCGAGAGCCGTCCGGCGACGTCGCGTTCGAACTGGGGGGTGATGTTGTTGGCGCTGACACCCGTATGGGTGAAGCCCCAGCGCGGCCAGCCGTCGTCCACCTTCGGCGGCGCCTCGGGCGCCGGCTGGGACGTGGCGGGAGCCTGCTGCTGCTCCTTCTGCTGGGCGCCCGTGGTCCCCTGCTCCGCGGGCCCGGCGGTGGAACAGCCGGTCATGGCCAGTGCCATCACGGCCGCTAAGACGCTCGCTCTGCCGAGCCTCCGCAAGATCGATCCCCCGCTAGTCGATGCCACCCGGTACTCACCTGATCCTCGCCACTGGTATACCGTCTGTAGCGTTCCATGGGTGGCCAAAAAGGGGCACATCGGGAGCGGGGTTCACAGCTAATTGTTATCCACGAAGAGACCGGCGTGGTCCCGCGCCCACTCGGCGAACGTCCGCGCGGGGCGGCCGAGGATCTTCGTCACCTCCTCCGTCACGAGATGGGGCCGGGAGCCGCCCCTGGCGTACCTGTCCATGAGGGCCCGTACGAACGGCTGCGGCAGGCCGTTCCCGACCATGGCCCGCTCGGTCGCCTCCGGCGGGATCTCCTGGAAGCGCAGCGGCCGGCCGATCGCCTCGCCGATGACCCGCACCATCTCCTCGTGGGTCAGCGACCGCGGGCCGGTCAGCTCGACCCGGCGCCCGGCCAGGTCGCCGGTGAGTAGCGCGCGGGCGGCCACCTCGACCAGGTCCCGGTCGTCGAGCGGCGCCTCCTGGAACGACGCGTGCACGTACCGGACGGTGTCGCCGGCGCGGATCTGGGCGCCCCAGGAGTTGACCGCGTTGGACGCGAACGATCCGGCCCGCAGGCTGGTCCAGCTCAGCCCGCTGCCGGCGGCGGCGGTCTCGGCCTCCTTGTTCCGGTCGCCGCGGTAGCGGGAGGGCTGCTGGTCGAGCGGGTCGTCGATGTTCATCGCCGACAGGGCGGCCACGCGCGTCGCGCCGCGCTCCTTGGCCAGGGCGAGCAGCTCGCCGGCCGCGTCGCCGATGGCGCGCGAGTGCAGGAAGACGGCGGTGACGCCGTCCAGGTGCCGGGCCAGCGTGTCCGGCCTGGCCGGGTCGCCCTCGACGACCTCCGCCCCGGCCGGGAGCCGTGCCCCGTGCGGGGCGCGGCTGACGGCCCGGACCTCGGCGCCTTCGGCGAGAAGCAGCTCGACCAGGGGGCGCCCGATGGCGCCGGTCGCGCCGGTCACCAGGATCGTGTTCTGTGTCATGCCCCCTGAGAGGTGAGCGGGCGACCGGAGTGTGACATCGGGTCGGGTCAGAATCCGGGCGGCGGGGTGGCCGACGGGCCCGGCACCACATGCAGGACGATCACGCCGTCGTTGTACGACTCCGCCGTCGCCACCTGCCAGCCCGGATCGATCCGGGAGACGGGCACGTCCAGCTCGAAACGCGCGCCCTTGTCGCCGTTCCGCAGCGGCCAGTCGAGGGCGTAGGACACCTTCAGGTGGTGCTCGCGCACGACGCGGGCCGCCTCGGCCGCCGAGCGTCCCTGGAGCTCCACCCCGGCCAGCGCCTCGCCCGGCCAGCCGGCGTCGGCGGGGTAGGCGTACTTCTCCCCGGGCTTCGCCGGGCGGCCCAGCCTGACCTCGGCGGGCCCCTCGATGTCCGCGGTGACGCTGAAGGCCGTGATGCAGTCCTCGACCCGCTCGGGGCAGCTGTCCCCGGTGAACGTCGCTTTCGCGCCGTGGTCGGACGACTCGAATCCGAAGACGGAGCCCGGCTGCCGCGGCGAGACGGGGATCAGCGTCACCGTGAGGTTGTCCAGGCCGACCTTGTGGAAGGCCTTCTGCAGCTCGGCGGGGTCGGGGTCGCCTTCGGTGAAGTAGAAGGCGTACTCGTCGCCGACGCGGTCGATCGTCACGGCCTGGCTGGCGTACACCTGCTCGGACCGTCCGATCAGGGACGGCCCGACGACGACGGCTCCCGCCAGGGCGGCGGCCACGGCCAGGCCGAGCAGGGCGCGGCGCGGGGAGGGCATGAACCGGCGCCGGGCCTGAGCGGGTTCCAGTGCGGGTTCCAGTGCGGGTTCCAGCGCGACGATCCGGGCCAGCAGCGCGTCCGCCCCCGCGGTGGACGCCCGGCCGGTCAGGTCGTCGTCCAGCACCCTCGCCCGGCTCCTGAAGATCTGGTCGTTGTTCACCGTGCCTCCTTCTCGACGAGCGGTTGCGATGCGAAACGGGCCGGCGGCCGGGCCTGCTCCAGCGCCTTGGCGAAGCGTTTGCGGGCCCGGTGCAGGCGGATGCGGGCGGCGTTGCGGGAGCAGTCCAGCACCTGGGCGATCTCGCCGGGGTCGAGCCCCTCCCACAGGGCCAGGGCGAGCAGCTCGCGATCGGCGTCGGAGAGCATGCCCATGGCCTCGTCCACGCCGTCGTGCCCGCTCTCGGGGGAAGGAGCGGCGTAGAGGTATTCGATCTCTTCCGTGAGCTCGGTGTGCCGGGTGAGGCGGCGCCGCTCGCCGCGGCGGTGGTTGGCCAGGACCCGCCGGGCCACGCCGTACAGCCATAACCTGCCGGACTCGCCGTCCGGGAGCTCGGCGATCCGCCGCCAGGCGATCACATAGGTCTCGGCCACGACGTCGGCGGCGTCCTCCGGAGAGGAGCACCGCCGTACGGCGTAGCCGAGGATCTGCTCGTGAGTTCGCCGGTAGACCGCCTCGAACCGGGACCGGTCATCTTGTTCATTCACGCGTCGTCCTCGTCAGAGCGGGGGTTTCAATTCCTACGTGTCCGCGGCCGACGGGAGAATTTCAGCGACCGCGTCCACGCCTCCGGCGGCCTCACCCCTTGACCATCGCCCGCCTTCCGAAAGGTGGCTTTGGTGTAAAGCGGTGCAAAGCGCCCAGGGAAGCCGGGCTCCGGAACTCCAGGGACGGCGTTGATCGTTGTGGCCAGCGGCAGACAACCCAACCCGATCTTCAACAGGGAGAACAGAGCCGTGGTCTTCAAACGGATGCTGGGAGCGTTCGGCGTCGGCGCGCCCTCGGTGGACACCGTGCTGTCCACCCCGCGGACCCAGCCGGGCGGCACGCTGCGAGGAGAGGTACGGCTCAAGGGCGGCGACTTCGACGCCGAGATCGAGCACGTCACCCTCGGCCTGGTGGCGAGGGTCGAGATCGAGCACGGCGACGGTGAGCACGGCGGGCTCGGCGAGTTCGCCAGTTCGCGGGTCTCCGGGCCGTTCACGCTGCGCAAGGGGGAGGACCGCGTCATCGGGTTCGAGCTGCCGGTGCCGTGGGAGGCGCCGATCAGCGAGATCGGCGGGCAGCCGCTGACCGGGATGGCGGTCGGCGTTCGTACGGAGCTGGCCATCGCCAAGGCCGTCGACAAGGGCGACCTCGACATGATCGCGATCGAGCCGCTGCCGTCGCAGCTGCGCATCCTGGAGGCGTTCCTGGGGCTCGGGTTCGGGTTCAGGTCGGCCGACCTGGAGGCGGGTCACCTGTACGGGGTGCACCAGCAGCTGCCGTTCTACCAGGAGATCGAGTTCTACCCGACCGGCCACTACGCCGGCCGGGTGGGCGAGGTCGAGGTGACGTTCGTGGCCGACCCCGCGGGGCTCGAGGTGGTGCTGGAGGCGGACAAGCGCGCCGGCCGCTTCTCGTCGAACGACGCCATCGGCCGCTTCCACGTCAGCCATGACGACGCGCTGCGTACCGACTGGGCAGGGGAGCTGGGCCGCTGGCTGGACGGCCTGTCGCAGTACGGGCCGGCCCATCACGGCGGGCACTACGACCCGCACCACGGCGGACACTACGACCCGCACCACCACGGCGGGCACCACGGTGGGCACCACGACGAGCACCGCGGCGGTCCGGGCTGGGGCACGGTGGCCGCCGCCGGTGCCGCGGGCGTCGTGGGTGGCCTCGTCGCGGGCGAGATCGTCGAGGAGATCTTCGAGGGGGACGACGACGAGGGCGGCGACTGGTGACCCCTTAGCGCGGCTCCTGCGGCGACCGGCGCTCCCGGTCGTCGCAGGCCGCGCCGGGTACCCAAGGCGAAGCGCTCCGTGATCGTAATCGTGCAACCGGGCTGTAAGTGGGACGAAAGCCTCGACGATAGGTTGAAGATCGTTACCCGATCGATTCCGATCTGAAGGAGCCGACGTAATCAGCACCACTATGTGGAGCGAACTGCGCATCACCTCCGCGCCGCAGCTGTCGATCTCGATCTCGCCTCACCTGACCGCGCTCGCCATGATCGCCGACGCTCTCGCGGGCCGCCGCCGCGGCCTGCCGGAGCTCTGGCGCAAGGCGATCAGCTCACGAGTCAGCCCGCAGGGGCACCAGGCGGTACGCCCACTCGCCGCCCCCGGCTACTCCGTGGTCCCCGACAGCATCGTGCCGCGTACCCCCATCGGCGGGGACATCTCCGTGCAGGCCCAGATCGGCGCCCTGCGCGACCTTCCACCCGACAACCTGATCAAGGACCTGGAGCAGGCGTTCGGCCAGGGACCGCTGCCCGCGCACTGGCGCTCGGCGGCCGAGCGGCCCGCCCGCTGGATGGACGGCTACACCGCCGCCCTCGGCTCCGTCTGGAACACCACCGAGCCCGTGTGGAGGCGGGCCCGCGCGCTGCTGGACAGAGAGGTCCGGCGGGTCGGCGTCGCCGCCGTCCGCGGCGGTCCCGAGCTGCTGCTCGGCGCCCTCAACAGCCGCATCATGTACGGCGAGCGCGGGCTGCTCATCGCCGACGTGGAGTCGAGCACGTTCGAGCTGGGTGACCGCAGGATCGTCCTGGTGCCGATGCTGGCGGGCAAGGACGCGGTCATCGTCAGCCTGGACCACGACGAGGCCGTCTGGATCGCCTACCCGGTGCCAGGAGCGGAGACGCTCTGGCAGCGGCCCGTCGCGCCGGCGCTCGACGACTTGTCGGCGCTGGTCGGGCCGGTGCGCGCGGACCTGCTCGCCGCGATCGGGCAGCCCATGACCATGAGCATGCTGGCGGCCGGCATGCAGGTCGCGCCGAGCAGCATCACGTACCACTGCGACCGGTTGAGCGCCGCCCAGCTGATCACCAGGGAGCGGCGCGGGCGCGAGGTGTGGATCACCCGCACGCAGCGCGCGGAGGAACTGCTGGAGGTGTTCCGCCGCTGAGCCGGAGGGGGGGGGGGGGGGGCGCCCCCCCCCCCCCCCCCCCCCCCGCCGGGGCCCCCCCCCCCCCCCCCACCCACAAACAACACAAAACCCCCACACACACCACGAAGAAAAATAAAAAAAAAAGATAA
>NZ_JBIUCF010000086.1:0-38254 GCF_044593615.1 Nonomuraea sp. NPDC051941 | reverse complement strand
TCGAACTGCGGAAGGCAGAAAGTCCCAGCTCCCAGGCCACAACAGCGGCAACCGGGACGGTAGAGACGACTGGGAACTCAGGGGTTATTTCTTAGTCGCAGGTTCGCGGGCAGGTGGCCTCGCTGCAGGACCGGCTGGCCCGCGTGGTGGCCGCTCAGCGCGTCGCCGGGTCAGGCCGAGGCCCGGTGCGTTCTTCCCGGCCGGTCCGGTGGGAGAAGGACGAGGTCCTCATCGCTCACCAAGCCGAAGCTCAGGGCGTGTTGTACGAGCGTCCGGGCTCGCCATTCCGTTCCCTGCCGGCGTTGCCTGGTGTCAGCGTCGGGGTCGAGGTTGAGTTTCTGGATCAGGTAGGTGATGTGGAAGTTGACCGCGGAGGATGGGCAAGCTCCGGACGAGCGACCGCATCAGCACGTACCTCGGGCCGGTCCCCGCCGGCAAACGCCAGATCACCCTGCATCACCTGCTGACGCACACCGCAGGCTTGGTCGAAGGGCTCGGCGACGACTACGACGTACTGTCCCGCGACGACATGCTGGCCAGGGCGCTGGCATCCAGACCGCTGTCGGAGCCAGGAGCGGAATTCCACTACTCCAACGTGGGCTACAGCATGCTCGCCGCGATCGTCGAGAAGGTCTCCGGCTTGAGCTACGAGCGATTCCTGGCGACCTTCCTGTTCACTCCCGCGGACATGACCAGCACCGGGTACGTACTGCCCCAATGGAAGCCTGGCCAGGTCGCCGTGGAATACGACGCCAAGGGAAACAGCAAAGGCCGCCCGTACGAGCATCGGTGGGCGGCGGATGGCCCGTACTGGAACCTACGCGGCAACGGCGGCATGCTGTCCACCGCACGCGACATGTTCCGCTGGCATCACGCCCTGACCGGTGATGCCATCCTCTCGGCGAGCGCCAAAGCCGAGTTCTTCACCCCCCACGTACGGATCCCCGCCTCGCAGGAGTCGTACGCCTACGGCTGGAGCGTCCGCGACACCGACGACGGGCGGGTCGCCTGGCACGACGGCGGCAACTCCTGGTCACTGGCCGCCTACGTCAGATCCCTCCACGACGGCATCGTGGTGTTCTGGGTCAGCAACCACGCCTACCAGCAAGGGCGGTGGAACCTCGAAGACCGAGCGTCTGACCTGACGCTGGGCATCATGAACCGTACTCGCTCCGGCGCGGCCTGAAGATCGGGCAGAGTGACACGTCCGGTCCGGCCCGCAACTCCTCTTGCAACGACAAGCCATCACTCAGTGGATCAGTGGGTACGGCGGTGAGGTGCCAGAACCTCGGCGACTTTCTACGTCGGGCTGGGGGTGAAACCCCGTCAGGACAAGGGAAGCAGCACGGTGAAGCGAGCGCCTTCGCCGGGCGCCGTCCTGAGCTCGACGCGGCCGCCGTGGGCCTCCAGGATCGCGGCGGTAATGGCCAGGCCGAGCCCGGTGCCGCGAACGGGCGCTCGTCGTACTGGTCGACGGAGGTCGAGTCGATCACCGGCAGTACCGGCCCGTCCGCGGTGGCCGTGGCGAACAGCTCCGGCGTCCCGTCGGTGCGGAGCACCTGGATCGCGAAGTCCGTAGGCAGACCGTCAGACTTGCGCTCAAGGTCCTCCGGCGACGGCGACATCCCTCCCGGGCGACCCTCCACCCGTTCCGCGAGGTCTCCGAGCTGGTCGTCCATCCGGGCGATCATCGACGTGCGGAGCAGCACGACGCTCGCGATCCCGATGGTGCCCAGGCCGGCGGCGGCCAGCACCAGCAACACCATGACCAGGCGCGCCCGCAGTGTCCACGGTCTGCGCCACCGGTTCTGGCTCAACGCTCTTCCCCTGGCAACCGCAGTGAGTAGCCGACGCCTCGGATGGTGGGGATCAGCGGCGGTTCCACCGAGTCGATCTTGCGGCGCAGATAGCTGATGTACGACTCCACGATGCGGCCGTCCCCGCCGTAGTCGTAGCTCCACACCCGGTCGAGGATCTGCGCTTTGCTGACCACCCGCTCGGCGTCGACCATCAGGGCGTCGTTCGGCGGGCGGCAGGTCCCTGATTTTGGATGATGTACGGGCGAAGCCCGTGCCCTTGTGGTCGTTCGGGCAAGGTTTGTCTTAACCCCGGGCCCTTTACTTAGTAGATTTCCTAGGAGACCAGAAGGTTTCGTACGGTCGGCGCAGGGCGAACTCGCTCAGCTCCGCGGCCAAAGCCGTGCTGCCGTAACCGCGATCGGCCGGCACCTATCCGCGGGCGTTGCACCTCCGATGGCGTCATCACCTATTCGGCGATGGCCGACACCACCCCCGGACGCTCTTGCCGGGTTGGCCGTTGCTGCCTCGTCCGGCGTTCTTCGCGTCCCGGTCACCGTCAGCCGCCCTTGGGGCGGGTCCACGAGTCGTTCGCCGTCTTCGGCGCGAGCACGCTCGCAAGGCCGCGATCACCTTCTCCTGACGTTCTCCAGACATTCAGTCCACTGATCGCCCGCCGGGGCTCAGGCCGACGCCCTTCCACCACAGACTGACAGCCTCAGTGCGCCGGTAGTAGTGAAAAAGGTTGCCGCTGTCTGAGATGCCGAAGGGCTGTTCCCAGCCGATGGACCGCAACTGCTCAGGAGTAGAGCGGCTCCGTGGCCAAGACGTAGTCGTACACCGGGACGATCGCCGCCTGTGTCCGCCGTAGCAGCGAGGCGTGGCATTGGTCGCCACGATCACCTGTTGGGCGCTGATCGTGCCTTGTTCCGTGTGGAGGATGGTGCGGTCTGCTTGGCGTTCCATGCGGAGTATGCGGGTGTGCTCCGCGATGCGGACGCCGAGCGCCTCTGCGGCATCGGCCAGGCCTCACGCCAGCCACGCCGGATCCACGATCGCGGATTCGTCAGTGGTCAGTCGTCCGGCGAGATAGGTCGACGACTGCACCAGACCGCGGACTGTGTCGCGGTCGAGGAAGCCGGGCGTGTCCGGCCCGAAGTCAGCGACCTCGTGCTCGCGGGTCGCCACGGCGAGGATGCCCGACCGGACGAAGCCGCAGTCGATGCCGTACGTCTCGATGGTCTGCTTGTCCTGGGCGCTGCGGTGCATCTCCGCGACCGTCTCCCCCAGCCGGTCGAAGGGGAGGGTGCAGGTCACCAGGGATCGCCGGCTGCGCCAGTGGCGCGTGACGGTCGGCTCGCTCGGCTCCGGCCAGAGATCACCCCTTCTGCGCCGCGGCCTTCTTGTCCAGGGGGACGGTGGGCGGCGGCCACTGTGCGGCCGCCGCCCGGCCTGGTGGGTCATTCGGAGGAGAAGGCGGCGTCGAAAGCGGCGGCCGGTGGGGTGATGGCGTTGAGCGAGCGGATGTAGGCGAGGGATTCCGGCGCGCCGTGCAGCCGGTCCATGCCCGCGTCCTCCCACTCGATGGAGATCGGGCCGTCGTAGCCGATGTGGTTGAGCGCGCGGAAGCACGCCTCCCACGGCACGTCGCCCCGGCCTGTGGACACGAAGTCCCAGCCACGCCGGGGGTCGGCCCACACCAGGTGGGAGGCCAGACGGCCGCGCCGGCCGTCGCGGGTGGCCACCCGGGCGTCCTTGCAGTCCACGTGGTAGATCCGGTCGGCGAAGTCGAGGATGAAGTTCGCCGGGTCCAGGTCCTGCCACACCATGTGCGAGGGGTCCCAGTTCAGCCCGAAGGCCGGCCGGTGCCCGATGGCCTCCAGCGTCCGCACCGTGGTGTGGTAGTCGTAGGCGATCTCGCTCGGGTGCACCTCATGGGCGAAGCGCACCCCGACCTCGTCGAAGACGTCGAGGATCGGGTTCCACCGGTCGGCGAAGTCGGCGTAGCCCGCCTCGATCATCGACGGGGGCACCGGCGGGAACATCGCCAGCGTGTGCCAGATTGACGACCCGGTGAAGCCGACGACGGTCGTGACGCCGAGCGCGGCCGCCGCGCGGGCGGTGTTCTTGATCTCTTCGGCGGCGCGCCGCCGTACGCCTTCGGGTTCGCCGTCGCCCCAGATGCGGGCGGGCAGGATGCCCTTGTGGCGCTCGTCGATGGGGTGGTCGCAGACCGCCTGGCCGACCAGGTGGTTGGAGATCGTCCACACCCGGAGGTTGTACTTGGCCAGGGTCTCCTTCTTGCGTTCGATGTAGGAGTCGTCCGCGAGGGCCTTGTCGACCTCGAAGTGGTCGCCCCAGCAGGCGATCTCCAGGCCGTCGTAGCCCCATTCCGACGCCAGCCGGCAGACCTCCTCGAACGGCAGGTCCGCCCACTGCCCAGTGAACAACGTGACCGGCCTCGTCATGATCCCTCCACAGTGATGAAGCGGCTGTCCTCAGCCGCGCTCTGCTCGACGGCCGCCAGCACCCGCTGCACCCGCAGGCCGTCCTCGAAGGACGGTGTGGGGTCGGTGCCGGCGGCGATCGCCTCCAGGAAGTCCTTCGTCTCGTGGACGAAGGTGTGCTCGTACCCGAGGCCGTGGCCCGGCGGCCACCATGCCCCGGCGTACGGGTGGTCCGGCTCGGTGACCAGCACCCGCCGGAATCCGTGCTCGGCGCTGTCGATGGTGTGGTCGTGGAACCACAGGTCGTTCATCGACTCGAAGTCGAAAACCAGGCTGCCCAGGGCGCCGTTGATCTCGATGCGCAGCGCGTTCTTACGCCCGGCCGCGAAGCGGGTGGCCTCGAAGGAGGCCAGCCCGCCGCCGCTGAGCCGCCCGATGAACAGCGCCGCGTCGTCCACGGTGACCGCGCCCCTCCCGGTTCCGCCGCCGGCCGAGAGCCCGGCCGAACTGGCCGCCAGGGGACGCTCCTTGACGAAGGTCTCGGTCAGCGCAGTCACCCCGGTCAGCCGCTCACCGGTGATGAACTCGGCGACGTCGATGATGTGAGCGCCGATGTCGCCGAGGGCCCCGGAGCCGGCCTTGTCCTTCTGGAGCCGCCAGACCAGGGGAAACTCGGGGTCGACGATCCAATCCTGCAGATACTGCGCCCGTACGTGCCGGATCTCGCCGAACATGCCCTCTTCGACGAACCGCCGGGCCAGCGCGACGGCGGGCACGCGGCGGTAGTTGAAGGCGACCATGCTGCGCACGCCGCGCGCCGCCGCCTCCTTCGCCACCGCGGCCATGGCCTCGGCCTCGGCGACGGTGTTGGCGAGCGGTTTCTCGCAGATCACGTGCTTGCCTGCCGCCAGCGCCGCGACGGCGATCTCGGCGTGCGAGTCGCCGGGCGTGCAGATGTCGACGATCTGCACGTCGTCGCGGTCGAGGAGGCGCTTCCAGTCGGTCTCCGCGCCGGCCCACCCCAGCTTCTCGGCGGCCTGCGCGGTCGCCTCGGCGGATCTGCCGGCCACGGCCACCATCGAGGGTCTGAACGGCAGGTCGAAGAACGCGTCCACGCTGCGCCACGCCTGGGAGTGGGTACGGCCCATGAACGCGTAGCCGACCATGCCGATCCCGATGACAGGCCTCATGACTCGAACCCGAGGGGCAGGTACTGGGCGGCGTTGTCCTTGGTGATGGTCTCCGAAGCCAGGGTGATCGACTGCGGCACCTGCTGCTCCAGCAGGTCGCTCATGCCCTTGCCCTGGGCGATCAGCCGGGCGATCTTGATCGCCGAGGCGGCCATGGTGGGAGGATAGGTGACGGTGGCCTTCAGCACGCCGCTGTCGGCCTGGATGTCACGCATCGCGTTGGCCGAGCCCGCGCCGCCGACCATGAAGAACTCGTTGCGACCGGCCTCCTTGATCGCCGCCAGCACGCCGATGCCCTGGTCGTCGTCGTGGTTCCAGATCGCGTCGATCTTCTTGTGCGCCTGGAGCAGGTTGGCGGCCACCTGCGTTCCGGACTCCACCGTGAACTTGGCGTCCTGTTGCGCGGTCACCTTGAAGCCGTACGTCTTCAGCGCGTCGGCGAAGCCCTTGCTGCGGTCCTGGGTCAGCGGCAGCGTGGCGATGCCCTGGATCTCCAGGATGACCGGGTTGGAGACGCCCTTGTCCTTCAGCGTCTTGCCGATGTGGTGTCCGGCGGCCACACCCATGCCGTAGTTGTCCCCTCCGATCCAGGCCCGGTACGACAGCTTGTCCGGGAAGACGCGGTCCACGTTGACCACCGGGATGCCCGCGTCCATGGCCTGCCGGGCGACCTGGTTGAGCTGCTGGCCGTCGTTCGGCAGGATCACCAGCACGTTGACCTTCGCCTGGATCAGCGACTCCACCGCCGAGATCTGCTGGTTGATGTCGTTGGTCGGCTCGACCGGCTTGAATTCGACGTCGGTGTACTGCTTGGCCGCGTCCGCCGCGTTCTTGCTGATGGCGGCGATCCAGCCGTGGTCGGCGGCCGGGGCCGAGAAGCCGATGACGACCTTCTCGCCAGGGGCGTCGTTGCCGTCCTTGGCCGCGGGAGCGGCGGCGGGCGCGCTCGCCTGCTGGGTGGCGACCGGCTCGTTGCTGGTGCAGGCGCTGATGAGGGCACCCGCGCCGAGGGCGGCGCCGCTGAAGAGGAAACCGCGCCGGGCGACGTTCTTGTCCATGTCTTCTCTCCTTGCTGGAGCCGGAAGGCTTGCGATCCGGCCCTGGTGTCAGGTGTGTGTTTTGAGGCTTCGCCGCTGCAGCAGCACGGCGGCGACGATGATCGCGCCCTTGGCGATGAGCTGGTCGGCGGTGTTCAGGCCGTTCAGGATGAACAGGTTGGTGATCACCGTGAAGATCAGCAGACCGAGGATCGATCCGATGATCGTGCCCCGGCCGCCGCTGAGCAGCGTCCCGCCGATGATCACTGCGGCGATCGCGTCCAGCTCGTACAGGTCGCCGTGTGTGGACGATCCGGTCGTGGTCCTGGCCATGATCAGCACCGCGGCGATCCCGCAGCACAACCCCGACAGGGCGTACAACAGCAGCGTGTGCTTGCGCACGTCGATGCCGGCCAGGCGGGCGGCCTCGGGGTTGCCGCCCACCGCGTAGGTGCGCCGGCCGAACGTCGTGCGGTTGAGCACCAGCCAGCCGAACAGCACCACCAGCGCGAACACGTACACCAGCAGCGGCAGCCCGAGCACCCGCGTGGTCGACAGGCTCACGATCATCGAGTTGTCCTGCTGCACGAGCTGCGTGCGCTGGTTGGACATCCGCTGCGCCAGGCCGCGCCCGGCCACCATCATCGCCAGCGTCGCGATGAACGGCACCATCCGGCCGTAGGCGATCAAGATCCCGTTCAGCAGGCCCGCGCCGGTGCCCACCAGCACCGCGCACACGATCATCACGACCGGCCCGTAGGACTGGGTCGCCAGCGTGGTCGCCCATACCGACGCCAACGCCATCAGCGCGCCCACCGACAGATCGATGCCACCACCGATGATCACGAACGTCATGCCGACAGTGATCACCCCGATGGTCGAGGCCAGCGCCAGGATGCTCACCAAGTTGGAGGAGGTGGCGAAGTTCTCCGGCCTCGTCACCAATCCCACGATCGCCAGCAGTGTCAACGCCGCGACCAGCCCCAGATGCCGGACGTCACCCAGCCTGCCGAACCGCCCGAGCGGTCCCGCCGCCTTCAATCGCGGACCTGTCGGCGCGGCCCGATCAACCTCAGTCATGCGATGCTCCTTCGGTGGGGGGATTTGCCACATCGGATCCGGGCCTCTGTCCTGCGGAGACCATCACCAGGTCGAGCACCCGGTGCTCGTCCAGGTCCTCGGCCGGCGCCTCATGGACGATCCGGCCCTCGCGGATGACCAGCACGCGGTCGGCCAGGCCCAGCACCTCGGGCACCTCGCTGGACACCAGCAGCACACCGATGCCGTCGTCGGCCAGCTTGCGCACCAGCGCGTACAGCTCGGCCCGGGCACCGACGTCCACCCCACGCGTGGGCTCGTCCAGCAGCAGCAGCTTGCGGTCCTCGGCCAGCCAGCGTCCCAGCACCGCCTTCTGCTGGTTGCCGCCCGACAAGGTCCTGATCGGCCGGCGCGGATCGGGCGGGCGGATGTCCAGCGCCTGCGACAGCCGTTCGGCCTCGGCGAACTCGGTCCGGCGGTCGAGCCAGCCCAGCCACCGCGGCCTGGTGTAGCGGCTCAGGCTCGCCAGCGTGATGTTCTGCGCGACGGGGTGGTCCAGCAGCAACGCCTGCGCCTTGCGCTCCTCGGGGGCCAGGCCCATGCCCATCCGCACCGCGCGGGTCGTGCTGCCCGGCCGCACCGTCCGCCCATCGAGCACGACCCGGCCACCGGCCCGCCGCGCGCCGTAGATCGCCTCGATGATCTCGCTGCGGCCGGAGCCGACCAGGCCCGCCAGGCCGACGATCTCCCCGGTCCTGATGCTGAACGACACGTCCGCGAACCGGCCGGGCAGCGTCAGGTTCTCCACCCGCAGCACCTCGGGCCGCCCCTCGTGGGCTCCCCTGCCCGGCCGGGGCGGGAAGACGTACTCGACGTTGCGGCCGGTCATCAGCGCCACGATCTTCGAGGTCGGGGTGTCCTTGGCCGCCAGCCCCACCGCGACCGTGCGCCCGTCCTTGAGCACGGTGACTCGGTCGCCGATCTCGCGGATCTCCTCCAGCCGGTGGGAGATGTAGATCACCGCCACGCCCTGGGAGGTGAGGTCACGGATCACCCGGAACAGGTTGCCGACCTCGTCGTGGTCCAGCGCGGCCGACGGCTCGTCCATGATGATCACCCGGGCCGAGTGCGACAGCGCCCTGGCCATGCTGACGATCTGCTTGTGCGCCGGCGACAGCGAGCCCACCTCGGTGCGGGGGCGGATCTCGCCGTGCCCCAGCCGCTCGAGCAGCTCGGCCGTCGCCCTGTCGGCCTCGGCCCGGCGGGAGAACCCGAAGGTCGCCATCTCGTGGCCGAGGAAGATGTTCTCCGTCACGCTCAACCCGTCCACCAGGTCGAGTTCCTGGTAGATGGTGGCGATTCCGTGGCTCATCGCCGCGGTCGGCGGCGCCAGCCGTACGGGCGAGCCGTCGAGCAGCACCTCGCCCTCGTCGGGTTCGTGGGCACCGGAGAGGATCTTGATGAGCGTGGACTTCCCGGCGCCGTTCTGGCCGAGCAGGCAGTGCACCTCTCCGGCTCTGACCTCAAGGTTCACGCCGTCCAAGGCGCGCACGCCCGGGAACTGCTTGACGATTCCTCGCATCACGAGCAGCGATGACGAGTCGGACGGTGACCGCGGCACAGGGGCCTCCCTCGGTTACGGTGTGGCCGTGCCCACCTGATGGGCCCACCTGATGGCCCCGCCCGCCTGACGGCGCCGGTTGGCACCGCCGCGACGGCACCGAGGTCGGCGTAAACGGTGCCGGTGCGGCTCCGGGCGACCGATCAGGCGAGCGGGACGTTCTGGGTGGGGAAAGGGCACGGGAAAAGGGCACAGGGGTTTCCGCCCGCCTGGCCGCATGCCCCATGGCCGCGGCACGCGAGATGGGCGGGATGTGCCGAGGCGGTGCGGAACAGGACGGTCAGGCGGACGGGAGGTTCACGGAGCGGGCGGTAGATCGGAACCGCGTGCCGGCACGCGGGTCAGGCTGACTGTGGCGATCAAGCCATCGGGGTTCCCTCGATGACCCCGATGGTTGGAGACGTTCGGCTCGAGATGCTTGTGGGGTCGGACAGTGCTCGTTCGACGACGACTCCGGCCGCTCCGCGTGAGGCGGCGCCGAAGCCGAGGTCGGAGGCGACGAACCGGCAGCGCTCGACGGCGTCGCTCATGCCCAGGCGTGCCAGCGTCTGTTGCGCTGCGGGGATGATCAGGTCGGCGAGTCGCGCGAAGTACCCGCCCAGCACGATCACCCGTGGGTTGAAGAGGTTGACCAGCATGGCCGCCCCGATTCCGAGCCACCGGCCCACCTCCGCGGCGGCGGCGGCGACGCGGGGATCTCCTTCGGCCCGTCGGTGCTCGATCTCGGCCAGCCGCTCCTCCGGGTCACGGACGAGTTGCGGGCCCGTGCCGTACGCGCGGTCCGGTGTGGCCATGCGGACCAGCGCGGCCAGCCCGACTTTGGTCTCCCAGCAGCCGACCCGGCCGCAGCGGCACGACTCGCCGGAGGGATCGATCACGACGTGGCCGACCTCCCCCGCGAATCCGTCCGCTCCGCCCAGCAGCCGGCCGCCGGCGATGACGCCGCCGCCGATGCCCACCTCGCCTGTGAGGTAGACCAGGTCGGAGGTGCCCGCCGCGACGCCCGAGGTGTACTCGGCCAGGGCGGCGAGGTTGGCGTCGTTGTCCACCGCGACGGGGATGTCCGCGGCGATGTTCGCGTGGGACAGCCGCTCCGCCACCGCCACCCCGCGCCAGCCGAGGTTCGGGGCGACCACGACGGTGCCGGTGGTGGCGTCGATCAGGCCGGGGACGGCCACGATGATCCCGGCCGGCGTGATCCCGAGCCGGTCGAGGTCGGCGACGGTCCTCTCGGCCATGCGGGCCAGCTCGTCCAGCGAGCGTTCCGGGCTGGAGCCCATGGCGTCGAAACCGATGCGCCGGTCGATGATCACCCTGCCGGCCAGGTCGGTGGCGATCGCGGCGATGTAGTCGACGTTGACTTCCATGCCGAGGGCACCGACCCGGGAGCCGTCCAGGGCGAGCGCGACCCCCGGGCGGCCGACGGAGCCGGCGTGCTGCGGCCCCATCTCCTTGACCAGTCCGCGCGCCTGCAGCTCGCTCACCAGACTGGTGACGGTCGCCTTGTTCAGCCCGGTCGCGGCGGCGACGGCCGATCGGGTGCACGGGCCGCACGCGCTGACGTGACGCAGCACGAGGGCGAGGTTGGAACGGCGCACGGTGGCCTGATCCGCGGGAACTCCCGCGGACCCGCCGCGACTCATCGAGTCGGTCGCGTGGCCGTCGGCCCGGCTGTGGTCCACGCTCCTCCTCAATTAGTTCAGATGGCTAGCCGAATTAAAGGCACGACTTCCGGCGGGCACAAGTATTAAATCGTTCGTAACTTGCATAACGTTCCGATAACCAGAGCGAGAAACCTGGCCGAAGTGCACGGAAGCGAGCGATGCCAACTCGTTACGGACTTGAGGGGTGCGTGGTCCGACATCGCCGTGTTACAACCCTGATTAATTGATCTCGGAGACAAACAAAGGGGCAGGTGGTGCGGGTGACGTACAGACCGGCCCGCTCCCGCTCCCCTGGCGGCGCGGCGCCGACAGGTCCCGCCACGCTGCGCCGGGCAAACCTCTCGCTGGTGCTGCGCGAGCTGCGCGAGCACACATCCCTGTCCCGTGCCGAGATCGCACAGGCGACCGGGCTGCACCGGGCCACCGTCTCCAATCTCATGGCCGAACTCCTGGAACGGCGGCTGGTGCGGGAGGTCGGCGTCGAGCACGTGGGCGCGATCGGGCGTCCCAGACGGGCGGTGGCGCTGCACGGCGCGCACGTCGGAGCCCTGGGCATGGAGATCAACGTCGACTACATCGCGGTCCACGGCACCGACCTGAGCGGCCGGAGCCTGGTCGAGCGCCGGGTGGTCCACGACGCGATGGGCAGCGGCCCGGACAGCGCCGTGCGCCGGCTCGGGCTCGTGGCCAAGGAGGCCGTGGAGGCGATGCGGCGGGCCGGAGCGGTCCCGACCGGCATCGCGGTGGCCGTCCCCGGACTCGTGGACGTGACACGCGGCGTCGTGACACTCGCGCCGAACCTCCACTGGCGCGACCTGCCCCTGGCCGAGCAGCTGAGCTCCATACTCGGCCCGCGGAGCGTGCCGGTGTGGGTGGACAACGACGCGAACCTCGCCGCCCTGGCCGAATACACCTCCGGCGTCGCCGCCGGCACGCCCCACCTGGTCTATCTCACCGGAGAGGTGGGCGTGGGCGGCGGCATCATCTCAGGCGGCGAACTTCTGCGCGGAGCGGACGGATTCTCCGGCGAGGTCGGACATCTGCGGGTCGACCCCAACGGCGACCGATGCGGCTGTGGCCGCATCGGCTGCTGGGAGACCAAGGTCGGCCTGGCCGCGCTCGTACGCGCGGCCATGCCCGAACAGGCGTACGGGCTGCCCGGCATGCCGGTGCCCGATCCCGGCGAACGGGTGGCCGACATCGCCAGAGGCCTGGCCTCGGGCGACCGGCGGATGACGATGGCGGTGGCGCAGGTCGGCGAGTGGCTCGGGCTCGGCGGCTCGATCCTGGCCAACCTGTTCAACCCGCGGGTGATCGTCATCGGCGGCTACTTCGCCTCACTGGCCCAGTGGCTGCTGCCGCACGCACAAGATCAGCTGCGACGGCTCGTGGTGGCCGCTCCCGCCGCCGAGTGCCGATTCGTCGCCTCCACGCTCGGCTTCGGCGCCGCCTCCCGGGGCGCCGCGAGCATGGTGGTCAACCACATCATCGACGATCCGACGACAATCTTGGATTCACTCCGCAGGCCGGCACCTTACTGACGGCCCCACAGACCTGGAGACGGCACCCTCCAGCAACCCGCACCATCCGCTACCACCAAGTGGCAACAGCGCGGCGGCGCGCGCCTTGCCTGACGTCCCCCCGGTCAGGAAGGGTTTTCCATGTCACCACGTCCCCGAACATGGGCAGAGAGGCTGCTCAACGCGGTCCTGCCAGAAGGCGGACGACGCCCGAAACGTCGAACCGCCACCACGATGGCCTTAGCCCTCGTCGCCCCTTTCCTCACGCCCCTTGCAGCGCCCGTGAGCGCCGAGGCCGCCACGGCGGCGGAGCCCGCCTTCAAGGTGCTCGTCTTCTCGAAGACGACCGGATTCCGGCACGACTCGATCCCCGAGGGCATCGCGGCCGTGCAGAAGCTCGGCCAGGACAACAACTTCGCGGTCGACACGACCGAGGACAGCGCCCTGTTCACCGACCAGAACCTGGCGCAGTACCAGGCCGTGGTCTTCATGTCCACGACCGGTGACCCGCTGGGCACGCAGGAGCAGAAGGACGCCTTCCAGCGCTACATCCAGGGCGGCGGCGGCTTCGTGGGCGTCCACGCCGCCGCCGACAGCGGCTACAACTGGGCCTGGTACGGCAAGCTGGTCGGGGCGTACTTCAAGCAGCACCCGGCGATCCAGCAGGCCACGGTCAAGGTCGAGGACCCGGCGCACCCGGCGACCAAGGATCTCCCGACGACCTGGACCCGCACCGACGAATGGTACGACTACCAGGCGAACCCGCGTGGCACGGTCCACGTGCTGACGTCGATGGACGAGAAGTCCTACACCGGCGCCACGATGGGCGCCGACCACCCGAACACGTGGTGTCAGGACTTCGACGGCGGCCGTTCGTGGTACACCGGGCTCGGTCACCTCAAGGAGAACTACAGCGAGCCCAACTTCCTGAAGCTGCTGCTCGGCGGCATCCAGACCGCCTCCGGCGCGGTCAAGGCCGACTGCTCGGCCTCGCAGAGCTCCAGCTTCGAGAAGGTCACCCTCGACGACAACACGTCGAACCCGATGATGGTGGACGTCGCCAAGGACGGCCGGGTCTTCTACATCGACCGACTCGGCGAGGTCAAGATCATCAAGCCGGCCGGCGGCACGGTGACGGCGGCGAAGCTGAGCGTCTTCACCGCCAACGAGAGCGGCCTGCTCGGCATGGCGCTCGACCCCGGCTTCGACTCGAACCACTGGGTGTATCTCTACTACTCGCCCACCGGGACGAACGTCGACCGGCTGAGCAGGTTCACCGTCACCGGTGACACCCTGGACCTGTCGAGCGAGAAGAAGATCCTCGACGTCCCGGTGCAGCGGGCCGAGTGCTGCCACCACGGCGGCGGCATGGTGGTGGACCCCAAGACCGGCAATCTGTGGCTGGGCACGGGTGACAACACCAACCCGTTCGCCTCCGACGGCTACGCGCCGCTCGACGAGCAGTCCGGGCGCGCCAGCTGGGACTCCCAGCGTACTGCCGGCAACACCAACAGCCTGAGCGGCAAGCTGCTGCGGATCCACCCCGAGGCCGACGGCACCTACACCATCCCGTCCGGCAACCTGTTCGCGCCGGGCACGGCGAAGACCAAGCCGGAGATCTACGGCATGGGCCTGCGCAACCCGTTCCGCATGGGTCTCGACCCCAAGACGGGCAACATCATGCTCGGTGAGTATGGTCCCGACGCGAACGCGGCGAGCTCCACCCGGGGTCCGCAGAACACGGTCGAGTGGAACCTCGTCACGAAGCCTGGCAACTTCGGCTGGCCGTACTGCATCGGCAACAACACCCCGTATGTCGACTACAACTTCGCCACCAAGCAGTCGGGGTCGCCGTTCAACTGTGCCGCGCCGGTCAACGACTCGCCGAACAACGACGGCCTGACCAGCCTGCCGCCGGTGATCCCGGCGACGATCTGGTACCACTACGCGGCCGACCCGCAGAACTTCCCGGAGCTGAACGGTGGCGCGCCGATGGGCGGCCCGGTCTACCGCTCCGACCCGAACCTGCAGTCGGACGTGAAGTGGCCGGCGTACTGGGACGGCAAGGCCATCTTCGGTGAGTGGAACAACGACAAGGTGTGGTCGTTCCAGCTCAACGAGAACGGCAGCAAGGTCGTCGAGATGAACCCGATCCTCGGCTCCCTGTCGTTCAAGAAGCCGATGGACATGAAGTTCGGTCCCGACGGCGCGCTGTACATGATCGAGTGGGGCTCCGGCTTCGGCGGCGACAACGCCGACTCCGGCATCTACCGCATTGCGTACACCAAGGGCACCCGACCGCCGATCGCCCGTGCCACGGCGGACAAGACCAACGGGCCCCTGCCGCTGGCGGTCACGTTCTCCAGCGAGGGCAGCCGGGACCCGGAGGGCAAGACGCTCACCTACGCCTGGGACCTCGACGGTGACGGGGACACCGACTCCACCGACCCCAACCCCACCTTCACCTATGAGAAGGGGGGCGATTACAGCGTGGTCCTGACCGTCAAGACCCCCGACGGCAAGACCGCCACCGCCAGCGTGTCGATCAGCGCGGGCAACACCCGTCCCACCGTCAAGGTGGACGTTCCGCCGAACGGCGCCTTCTTCGAGTTCGGCGACCAGGTGAAGTTCAAGGTCACCGTCACCGACGCCGAGGACGGCACGATCGACTGCGACAAGGTCAAGATCCAGGCGATCCTCGGCCACGACAGCCACGGGCACCCGCTCGACCAGCTCAAGGGCTGTGAGGGCACCCTGCAGACCCAGCAGGCGGGCCACGGCGAGTACGACAACCTCTTCTACGCCATCGAGGCCAGCTACACCGACGGGGGCGCCAATGGTGCCGGACCGCTGACCGGGCGGGGCCAGATCATCCTGGAGCCCAAGCGCAAGCAGGCCGAGCACTTCGCGCAGACCGGCCGGGTGGCCGACGGCAAGGGCACCGACGCCGCGGGCGTCCAGGCGGAGACCACGACCGACACCCAGGGCGGCAACCAGCACATCGCGTTCGTCCAGGACGGCGACTGGTGGTCGTTCGACCCGGTGAACCTGTCGAACGTCACCGCGATCCGGCTCCGGGCCTCCTCGGGCGGAGCCGGCGGAACCGTACAGGTCCGGGCGGGCAACCCCGAGACCGGCGCTCTGGTCGGCTCGGTCGACGTGCCGCCCACCGGCGGCTGGCAGACGTTCACCGACGTCACTCTCGACCTGACCAGCCCACCGACCGAGAGCGGACCGCTGTACTTCGTCGTGCGCAAGCCGGCGAGCGCGGCCGACAACGCCTACCTGGCCAACTTCAACTGGGTCGACTTCGTCGGCAAGGGCGCCACGGACAACGAGCGTCCGGCCGTGACCGCGACGGCGACCCCGGCGACGGGCGTCGCCCCGCTGAAGGTCGGCTTCAAGGCGACGGCCACCGACCCCGAAGGCGACCCGATCACCTACAAGTGGAACTTCGGGGTGACCGGCGCGCCGGAGCCCACCACGGCCGAGGCGAGCTACACCTACACCGCGCCGGGCAACTACACGGCCGTGGTGACCGTGACCGACGACAAGGGCGCGTCGGCCACCGCCCAGGTCCCGGTCAAGGTGGACGCGGCGGCCACGGTGTGCTTCGCCGGCCGTTCCGACAACTTCCTGGGCAGCCAGCTCGACCGTGACCGCTGGTCGGTCATCCGGGAGAACCAGGACCTCAAGGTCGCGGACGGCAAGCTCGTGATCCCGACCTCGACCACCGACATCTACAGCACGGGCGGCAACACGCCGAACATCGTCGTGCAGCCGGCGCCATCGGGTGCGTGGACCGCCACCGCCAAGCTCACGCTGGACGCGCGTGACGCGTACCAGCAGGCGGGCCTGATCATCTACGGCGACGACGACAACTACGCCAAGATGGTGCTGCAGGCGCGCTCGACCTCGGGTTCCAACCACGCCAGCCGTATCTTCCAGTTCATCCGGGAGGAGAACGGCACCCCGAACGAGGTGTCGCAGAGCAACACGGCCAACCTCGGGGACTCCTACCCCGACACGGTGTACGTGCGGTTCGTCAGCGACGGCACCAACATCACCGCCCACTACTCCTCGGACGGCACCACGTTCACCGCGATGCCGCAGACCAAGCCGCTCGCCGGGATCGCCAACCCCAAGATCGGCCTGATCTCGCTGGCCGGGGCCAACCACCCGGTGGTGGATGCGTCCTTCGACTGGTTCCACATCACGCCGGACGACAAGGCGACGGCGCCGGACCCGGACGACGAGTTCGAGGGCACCGCGCTCGACTCCTGCCGCTGGAACGCGGTCGTGCGCCCCGACGCCACGGCGGCGCGCGTCGGCAACGGCAAGCTGGAGCTCGACACCACGACCGGTGACATCTACGGGACCGGCAACAGCGGCCCGAAGAACTTCATCCTGCAGACGGCGCCGAGCGGCGACTGGACGCTGGAGACCAAGGTGGACGCCTCGGCGCTCACCGAGCAGTACCAGCAGGGCGGCCTCATGGTGTACACCGGCGACGACGACTACGTGAAGCTCGACTTCCTCACCACCAACTCGGCAGGCTCGACGGTGGCGCGGAGCATCGAACTGCGCAGCGAGGCCGGCGGCACCGTGCAGAACCCGCAGCCGCAAGTGAACAACCTCACCGGCGGCGTGTGGTGGCTGCGGCTGAGGAAGGCGGGCACCACCTACACCGGCTCCTACTCCTCCGACGGCCGGACCTGGACGGATCTCTCCGCGACGGTGGAGAACGCCGCGGTGGCCACCGGCGCGAAGGTCGGCGTGTACACCATCGGCACCAACCAGTCGGCGTCGAAGACGGTCACGTTCGACTACTTCCACCTGACCAAGGCAGGCTCGGACGAGGACGAGACCGCGCCCGTGACGACGGCGACGACCGATCCGGAGCAGCCGGCGGGCGGCACGTTCACCGGTCCGGTGTCGGTCACGCTGAAGGCCACCGACGAGGACGGCGGCAGCGGGGTCGACAAGACCGAGTACCAGCTCGACGGGGGTGACTGGACCGCCTACACCGGACCGGTCACCGTGACCGGCGACGGGCAGCACGGGCTGAAATACCGCTCGGCCGACAAGGCGGGCAACGTCGAAGAGGCCAAGACGCTGACGCTGACGATCTCGGCGTCCGCGCCGCAGGTCAAGCTGACGGTCTCCGCCTCGTCCCGCTGCATCGGCACCTCGGCGTACGTGGCCGTCACGGCCGTCAACGGCTCGGACGTGCCGGCGACGGTGACGCTGACCACCCCGTTCGGTTCGAAGACCGTGGCCGACGTGGCCCCGGGCAAGCAGGCGTACCAGTCCTTCAACAGCCGGGCCGGGCAGATCGACGCGGGCACGGTGACCGTGAAGGGGACCGCGACGATCGGCGGCGGGCAGGTCACCTCGTCGTACGACGCCGCCTACCCGGCGCTCAGCTGCCGCTGACCGCCGACAGCAGAACCGGGGCCGGCCGGCCGAGCAGCCGACCGGCCCCACCCCCTCAATGGAGCGAACACATGAAAATGCACAGGACTACACAGATACTCGCCGCGGCGATGCTCGGTGTCGCGCTCGCCGCCGCCGGCGTCGGCGTGGCCGGTCCCGCGGTGGCGGACGACGACCCCGACAACGGCATCGACGTGTCGGTGACGATCGAGCCGAACACCACTCCCGGTGAGGTGTCCATGACCGTCGCCGACAACGGCGGAGTGGCCCTGCAGGAGGACGGTTCCAACGCCGCGGCCCGCCAGTTCGTCGGCACCCTGCCGACGGTCACGGTGACCGACAGCCGCCGGCCCGAGGACATCCCCGCCGGTGACTTCTGGGCGGTCGTCGGCCAGGCCAGCGAGTTCACCGCGACGAGCGGTTCGGCGCCGCCGATCGGCCCGCAGTACCTGGGCTGGCGGCCGCGCCTGCTGAGCGACTCCTCCTCCGGTGCGGTGGAGGCCGGTGAGCCCGTCTCCAGCGTCATCTCGGACGGCTCGGGAGCGCCCACCGTCGGTCTGCAGGGGCAGGAGCTGCTGGTGTCGACGGCGAACTCCGCCGACGAGATCGGCACCTGGCAGGTCAACGCCGGCCTCGCGCTGCGCACTCCCGCCGACGTCGCCGCCGGCGAGTACCACTCGACTCTGACGCTCTCCCTCTTCAACCAGTCCTGAACCCGGAGGCAGGACGCCATCGCCCGCTGTGGGCGTCCGGGACCTGTGCCGGCCTGGCGCAGGTCCCGGACGACCACGATGAGACTGGAGACACCTCTGTTGACCACAAGCCGTTCGCGAGACGCCCTCGCCCGCCTCGCCGTCTTACCCGCCGTCGGCGTCGCCCTGCTGGTCGCCGTCCTGGTCACCACGGTCGCGTTCGCGACCCCGTCCGACGCCGACACCACCTGGTCGGTCGTTCCGGCCAACGCCGACGGCCCTGACGGCCGCAGCGTCATCGAGCTCGAACTCGCCGGCGGGCAGCAGGTGGTCGAGCATGTGGCGGTCATCAACCGCTCCACTCAGCCGGTCGACTTCGCGATCGACGCCAACGACGGCTACCTGACCTCCAAGGGCTACTTCGACATGCGGCCCTCGGACGCGAAACCGACCGACGGCGGCTCCTGGATAGCGGTCCCCGAGAAGGTGACCATCGCCGCCGGGGCCACCTCCGTCGTGCCGGTGACGGTGTCGATCCCCCAGAACGCGACGCCGGGCGATCACCCCGCAGGTGTGACCGCGTCCCTGGAGACCGTCTCCGGTCAGGTACGGGTCCAGAACCGGGTGGGCGTCCGCCTGGACATCCGCGTCACCGGCGACTATGTGGCCAAGGTGGCGGTAACCGACGTGCAAGCCGAGTACACGGGATCGTGGAATCCCTTCGCCGCCGGATCCGTCGAGGTGACCTACACCGTGGCCAACGTCGGCAACGTCCGGCTGGTCGCGGACAACCGGGTCCTGACGTCCACGTTCGTGGGCGAGAGCAACTGGAGTGACCCGTCCGCGGCCAAGGCCAGGGAGCTCATGCCGGGCGGCAGCCGCACGTTCGTCGCACGGGTGCCCGGCGCCTGGCCGCTGGGTCCCATCGGCACGACGGTCACGGTGATCCCCTCGCCCGCGGGCAAGACGATCGCGGGCGTCACCGCCCAGCGGATGGCGATCGACACCACGGTCTGGGCCCTGCCATGGCCGCAGCTCGCCCTCCTCGTCCTCCTCATCCTCGCCCCCTTCGCCATCCGGCTGGTCGCCGCCTGGCGCCGCAAGCGCATCGAGAAGCTGATCATGCTCCACGGCAAAGGCACGCCTCAGGAGGCGTGAGCGTCATCGACATCCGGGGTCTGACCGGACCGGCCCGCGCCGCCGCCATGGATCTGGCCGTACGGCAACGCGCCGACGCGCTCTTCACCTGGTCGATCGGAGCCACCGCTCTCGACGCCGTGAACATCGACGCGGGCCACAGCCACCAGCACGTGTTCCTACCGACATCACCCGGCGAAGGGGCGCTCACCCCCGACACCGAACCCGAGGGGAGTCACGACTCGTGAACAAGGCACCGGCATACGTCCTCACCGTCCTGCTGGCCGGGCTCATGCTGGTGCTCGGCGCACCGGCGGCCTCCGCCCACGGCGGGCCGATCAAGCTGGAGGTGACGGGAGACGGCGCCGACAACGTCAACGTGCTGGTCACCTACAAAAAGGACGACCATCCCGTAACGGAGATCGTCGAGGCCACGCTGAAGGCGACCTCGGCAGACGGCCGGTCCTTCGGGCCGGTGCCGCTCAGGTCGGCGCCCGAGGGCCAGAACCTCTACCACTCCGCCGAGCCGCTGCCGAGCGGCGAGTGGCGGGTCACCGTGACCGCGACCGAGCCCTCCAAGGCGAAAGCGACGGTGAAGGTGAAGGCGGGCGTTGTCGCCGCCTCCCCCGTGGCGGCGACCGCCCCCGCACCGGGCCAGGCGACAGGCCAGGCGACAGGCCAGGCGACGGGGCCCGCGCGGAACAAGGCCGCCGCGCCGGCGACCGTGATGGACGACCAAGGTGCGATGGGGACCCCCCTCAAGATCGGCATCATCGTCCTCGTGGCGCTCGTCGCCCTCGCGGCCTGGATCGCCCTCGCCTGGCGGCACCGCATGGGCGTCCGGCGCTGAAGTCGGCCGGCCGGGGATTGGCGAATACAACAGGAGGGCGCAACCGACCAGGACCTCGCCGGTGCGCGCGTCGAAGTTCTCCGCGAAACCGGACTGCTCGCACAGCCGCCGGCGCCAAGGCCGAGCACCCGAGGACCGGGCTCGAGCGCCGAGCGCATCGCAGCGTGCGCGTGGTCCGGACGGTGCTCGGCGTACACAGCGGTCCGCGGGTGAGGCTGCCAGCGGGGTCTGCCATTTCCGCCCCCTGCAAATTAAGATCCACCGTGGGAGAAAAGGAGTGAGTCATGGCCCGAGTGCTTGTTCTGACCGGTGATGCGGCGGAAGAGCTGGACTCCATGTACCCCGTCTTCCGGCTCCGGGAAGGAGGTCATGAGGCGATCGTGGCCGCCCCCACCACGCGTGCGGTAAAGCTGGTGGTCCACGACTTCGAGCCCGGCTGGGACGCCTACACCGAGAGGCCCGGCCATCAACTGCCGGTGGATCTCGCATTCGCCGACGTGCGCCCTGAGGACTACCAGGCGCTGGTGATCCCGGGCGGCCGCGCGCCGGAGTACATCCGCACCAATCCCGACGTCGCCCGTATCGTGCGCTACTTCTTCGAGCGCGGCCTGCCGGTGGGCACGATTTGCCACGGCCCGCAGGTGCCGGCGGCGCTTGGCCTGCTGCGCGGCCGTACCACGGCGGCGTTCCCGCCATTGAGGACCGACATGGAGATGGCGGGTGCGACCTTCGTGGACGCCCCCGACGTGGTGGACGGCGCGATGGTCTCCTGTCGTGGCTGGCCAGACCTGCCTGAATGGTCGCGTGCTTTCATGCGCGTGCTGGAGGGCGCGAACGTGTCGTTGTAGGTGGTTCGGTCGTGCCGACACTGCGCCTGCCGTAGCGTGTGCGAGCTCCGGCCACCAGAGAGGCAAACGCGTGCGGCATGATGATCGGCCGCGCTCCTTCGCTGGTCGTGGACGGGGGGCGGCCCCGGCCCGAGAGGCCGGGGCGCAGCGACGGCTATGGCGTCTCCAGCAGGACGCGTACATCCCATGGACCGAGACGTAGTTCCGCACCGGCCGCATGGTCAGCGCCGGCGAGCACATCACGCACCGCGGTCGGTGCCGTGACGGCGATCTCCTGCCAGGTCCAGTTGTGCAGGAAGCGCAGCCGCCGCCCGTCCGCCGTGACGGCGCCGGTTGAGGTGACGCCCGCCGGCATGCCGCCCCACGACCCGGCATCGGGGACGAGCCAGCGGAACAGCGCCGTGGCCATGCCGGGGTTGGGGATGGTGCCGACGTAGGTGATGCGGCCCGCGCCGTACGGGCGGGTGGTCACGGCCGCCCACCGGCCGAAGTGCGGGTGCCGGTAGTCGGCGAGCACCTCGGCGTCCTGCGCGTGCACGCCGTCCGCCCATCGGGTGGCCGCGGCGTCGGACGGCAGCGTCAGCGGTGAGCCGGGCATGGCCCGCACGGGCAGGTCGGCCGGCAGGTTGCTGAACTCGTCGTACGACACGCCCGCGGGCTCGGCGAGCCGGGCCGGCTGGACCTCGCGGCGCGCGCGTGCCTCGTGATCGGCGTAGGCGGTGCGCGGCCCGAGCACCAGGTGGCCGCCGGCCGAGGCGTAGGCCGCCAGCCAGTCCAGCGTGGCGTCGTCGGCCGCATACAGACCGGCGGCGACGAGGACGGGGTGCCGTGCGGCCAGCTCGCCCGGCTCGGCCGCCACCGCCTGAGCCGCGTGCAGCACCCGTACCTGGAGGCCCGCCTCGAACGCCCCACGGTAGAACGGGTCGAAGATGCCCTGGTAGGAATGCCGGTCCGGGCCGCCGTCCGGCAGCGCCAGAGCCGGCTGGGCGGTCAGCGCCCACTTGCTCGGCGTGGAGTAGAGCATCGCGACGTCGGCGTCCGGGGTCAGGCCCGCGACCAGCTCGCCGGCCGTCTCCAGCTCCGCGCCGATCTGGGCGATCTCCCGATAGACGCGGCCCGGGCGGCCGCTGTGCGGCAGGACGCCGCCCCAGTAGGTCTCGGTGCCGAAGACCAGGGTGCGCCACTGCCAGTACTCGATCATGTTCGCGCCCCGCGAGACGAGCGCCCAGGCGGCCTGCCGCCACTGACCGTCGTACGCGGGATGGTTCATCCACGACGGGCCGATGGCCTGCGCGTTGGTCTCGGTGACCAGGAAGGGCTCCTGACGTGAGGAGAACATCCGGTCGGCGCCGAGGTAGAACGACCACGTGTCGTGGGTGTCCCACAGCTGCGGGCCGCTCTGCCCGGCGGGCAGGGCGAGCCCGTCCTGCATGGCGTAGTACGGGTTACCGGCGGTGACGTCGAGACGCCGGGTCAGCTCGTCGTCGGCCACTCCGGGCCGTTCGTAGGAGACGCAGGTGGTGACGAACTGGTCCGGCCTGGCGTATTCGCGGACGATGTCCGCCTGCCAGGAGATGAACTCGGTGACCTGCTCGGCCTGAAAGCGACGCCAGGCCTGCTCGTACTGCGGTTGCGCGTTGCCGTCCGGCGTCCACAGGTCGGCCCAGGTCGACAGGCGATGCGACCAGTAGACCAGCCCCCACTCCTCGTTGAGCGTCTCCACGTCGCCGTAGCGGTCGCGCAGGTCATCAACGAAGCGCTGGAAGACGCCGTGGTTGTACAGCAGGTGCAGGCCGGGCTCGTTGTCCACCTGGAAGCCGATCACCGCCGGGTGGCCGGCGTACCGCTCCACGACGCGCCGGATGATCCGCTCGGCGTGGAAGCGGTAGGCCGGGTGGGTGAAGTCCATCTCCTGGCGGCCGCCCCACGGGATGCGCCGTCCCGCGCCCCGCTCGCCGGCGATCTCGGGGTACTGGCGGGCGAGCCAGGGCGGCACGGCATAGGTCGGGGTGCCGAGGATCACGCCGATGCCGCGCTCGTGCGCGCCGTCGAGCGTGGGCTGGAGCCAGTCCAGGTTGAAACGCCCGTTCTCGGGCTCCCAGGTCGACCAGACGGACTCGCCGACCCTGATGACGGAGAAGCGCGCCTCGGTCATCAGGTCGAGGTCGGTCTTCAGCAGCTCAGTGGGGTGGTATTCGGGATAGTAGGCGGCGCCAAAGAGTACCCGGGGCACGTGTGTTTCCTTCGATTCGTTCATTGCTTGACCCCGCCGGCGGTGAGGCCGTTCTGCCAGTAGCGCTGGAGCATCAGGAACGCCGCGACCAGCGGGATGATGGACAACAGCGAGCCGGTGACCACGAGGGGGATGACGTCGCCGGTGCCGCCGCCGCCCACCGACGCCCGCGCCGCCCAGTTGGCCAGGCCGACGGTGACGGGGTAGAGGGAAGGGTCGTTGAGCATGATCAGCGGCAGGAAGTAGTTGTTCCAGGTGGCGACGAGCGTGAAGAGCAGCACGGTGACGAAGCCCGGCGCGAGCAGGCGCAGCACCACCTGGCGGAAGATCCGGAACTCGCCGGCCCCGTCGATGCGGGCCGCTTCCAGGATGCTGTCGGGCACCGCCTCCTCGACGTACACCCGCATGAGGTAGAGCCCGAACGGGTTCGCCAGCGAGGGCAGGATGACCGCCCAGGGCGTGTTCACCAGCCCGGCATTCGAGAAGATCAGGTACGTGGGAATGACCAGGGCGGTGCTGGGCACCATGATCGCGCCGAGGACGGCTCCGAACAGCAGCCTGTTGCCGCGGAAGGCGAACTTGGCGAACCCGTAGCCGCCCAGGGCGGCCAGCAGCGCCGCGCCGCCCGCGCTCACCAGCGCGTACATCGCCGTGTTGAGCAGCCAGTGGACGTACACTCCGCCGTCGGCGGTGAACACGTTCCGGATGTTGGCCGGCAGCGCGAAGTCCCCGCCGAACCAGAGCCCGAAGCTGGAGAACAGCGTGCCGGTGCTCTTCGTGGCCGCCACCACCAGCCAGAACAGCGGCAGCAGGAAGTAGACGAAGACGGCGAGCATCCCCAGCGTGAGCACCGGGCTACGACGCCGGCCCGCTGCGGCGGAAGGGGCGGCGCCGGTCGCGGCCCGGGGCGGCGCCGTTGCGGTGACGGTCATGCTCTCCTCCGGGCGACGGCGAGCTGGACGGTGTACGACACCACGACGATGACGAGCCCGAGCAGGAAGGAGACGGCCGCCGCGTAGTTGACGTCCTGGCCGATGAAGGCCAGGGAGTAGGTGTACAGGTTGGGGGTGTAGGCGCTGTCGATGACGTTGGGGGCCAGGCGCTGCAGCAACGCCGGCTCGTTGAACAGCTGGAAGCTGCCGATCACCGAGAAGATCAGTGCCATCAGAAGGGCGGGGCGCAGGGCGGGGATCTTCACGCTCCAGGCGATCCGCCAGGCGCCGGCACCGTCCACGGCCGCGGCCTCGTACAGCTCAGTGGGGATGGCACGCAGCGCGGCATACAGGATGATCATGTTGTATCCGGTGAACTCCCAGGTCACGATGTTGGCCACCGAGCCCAGCATCAGGTCGCTGCTGAGCAGGTTCGGCGCGGGCAGGCCCAGCGCCTCGGCGAGCTGGGTGATCGGCCCGAACTGCGGGCCGTACAGGTAACTCCACATCAGCGCGGCGATCACGCCGGGCACCGCGTACGGGAGGAAGATCCCCAGCCGGACCACCCGCGACAGCCACATCACGCCGCTGTCCAGGGCGAGGGCGAACAACAACGCCAGCCCCAGCATGATCGGCACCTGGACGAGGAAGAACCGGCTCACGCGCAGCACGCCGTCGAGCAGTCGCTCGTCGCTCAGCGCCTGGATGTAGTTGTCGAGACCGGAGAACCGGACACCGCCGATCAACTGCTCCCGGAACAGGCTCAGGTATCCGGCGTACGCGAGCGGTGCCACGAGCATGGCGACGAACACGAGGAGGAACGGCGCGACGAAGAGGTAACCCACCCGGTTCCGGCGGGCGCTCGCCCGCCGGGACGGCGGCACTGTCATGACGCTCATGGCGCGACCTTGAAGCCCTGCTTCTCGGCGTAGGCGGTGATCGTCTGCTGCCACTTGTCCAACGCGGCGGCCGTGTCGGTCTTGTCGGCGAGCGACTTGCCCACCGTCTCGTTCCAGTCATTGTTGATCTGGTCCATGAACGGCAGCCAGGTGAAGTCGGCGGGGACCGTGCCGCTGATGTCGGCGAACACCTTGTTCACCTGCTGCCCGCCGTAGAAGTCCGATTTCTGCTCGACAAAGCCCGGGTCGCTCAGCAGCGCCTTGATCGGCGGGTACAGGAACTGCAGGGTCGTCAGCATCTTGGCCGACTCGGGGTCGGTGTTGAGGAATTGGGCGAACATGGCCGCGGCGATCGGGTTCTTGGTCGTCTTGACGACGGCGCTGGTCGAGCCGCCCCAGTTGCCGGACTTCTGTTCACCGGCCGTCCACTGCGGCAACGGCGCGACACGCCACTTTCCGCGGGTCTCCTTGGCACTGGTGGACAGGAAGAGCGGGCCCCAGGCGGCGGTCAGCCAGGTCGCGTACCTTCCCTTGTTGAGACCTTGGAACCACTGGTCGCTGAAGTCGGCGTCGGCGGACAGGACACCCTCCTTGACCAGGCCGCTCCAGTAGGAGGCGAGCTTCTTCGACGTCTCACCGGCGACGTCGACGGAGACCTGGTCGGCGCCCTTCATCTGGAACGGCTTGACACCGGCCTGCCACATCAGGCCCGTCCAGATGGAGTTGTGGTTGGTGGGGAAGTTGGTCAGGTACACGCCGGGGTCGGCGGCGTGCAGCTTGCGGGCCGCGGCGGCGAACTCGTCCCACGTCTTCGGCGGCTGGATGCCGTGCTTGTCGAAGATGTCCTTGCGGTAGAGCATCCCCATCGGCCCGGTGTCCTGGGGGATCGCCCAGACTTCGCCGTTCCTGCCGCTCACCTGGCCCCACGCCCAGTCGACGAACCGATCCTTGAGCGCCCCCGCGCCGTACGGCCGCAGGTCCAGCAGACCGCCGGTGATGGCGAAGCCGGGAATGTGCTGGTACTCGATCTGCACGACGTCCGGTGCGCCACTGCCTGCCTTGAGCGCCGTCCGCAGTTTCGTGTACTCCGCCTGGCTGTTACCTGCGTTGACCACCTTGACGCTGATGGCGGGATATTTCTTCTGGAACAGCGCCACTTCCTTCTCGATGTCGGGCAGCCAGGTCCAGAACGTGAGCTCGGTCGGCGTCTTCATCGCCTTGTCGATGTCGGCCTGGCTGATGGCGGCGGCGGGCTTGCCCCCGCCGCCGTCAGTGCTGCCGGTCGTGCCGCCGGCGCATCCGGCGAGGAACAGGGTGGCGGCGGCTCCCACGGCGAGCCACCTCATCCTTGGCATGGTCATCTCTTACTCCTTGGGGGGATGGTCGACCGGCGTAGCACGAGCTGCGCCGGCAAGTCGTCGACGGTCGCCGAGCCCGGGGCGTCCTCGATCTGGTGGACGAGCAGGTCGAGCGCGTGTGCGGCGGTCGCCTCGAAGTCCTGGCCGATGGTGGTGAGCGGTGGCGACAGGTACGCCGCGGCCGGGATGTCGTCCATCCCGACGACGCTCACCTCTTCGGGGACGGCACGGCCCGCCTCGGCCATGGCCCGCAGCAGGCCGATCGCCATCTCGTCGTTGGCCACGAACACCGCGGTGACCTCCGGGTCTGCGGCCAGCCGCCGGCCGGCCTCGTAACCCGAGGCAGGCGACCAGTCCCCTTCGATCGGCGGTGGCGCGGCGATCCCCGCGGAGTCGAGCGCGTGCCGCCAACCGCGGGCCCGGTCGCGCGACGACGGCCACCGACCAGGTCCCGCGACATGCCAGACCGTCGCGTGCCCCAGACCGAGCAGGTGCTCGGTGGCGACCCGGCCCGCATCGACGCCGGATGTTCCGGTGACCACCATCCGGGGCCCGTCGAGACCAGGGAACCTGCCAAAGCTGAGCACGGGGATGTCCGGGTCGATGCGCAGCTCCTGCCCATCGTCTATCGGCTCGGACAGCACGATGCCGTCCACACCCTGGTCCAGCAGGGACTCCACCGCGCCCATGATGCTGTCCGGTCTGCCCTCGAACGTGTGGACCACGCTCAACGCGTAGCTCGTCTGCCTGGCCCGCCGCTCCAGCGCGACCAGCAGCGACGAGGGCCCGTACAGCGAGCTGCCGAGCGAGACCACCCCGATGCGCTGGAAGCGGCCCAGATTGAGCGCGCGGGCCGCGGTGTTGGGCCGATACCCGAGCTCGCGTGCCACCGCGAGAACCCGCTCCCGAACGTCGGCGCTGACGTACGGCTCTCCGTTCATGACACGCGAGACGGTCTTCTGCGAGACGCCGGCGCGCCGCGCGACGTCGATGCTGGTAGGGGCGCGGCGCCTGGCCTCCGACATGAGGACTCCTCGATACTGACTACGTAGTCATACAGGGTGGATCTGTCGCCTGACTACGTAGTCAGACGGGGGATGCCCATTACTCTCGATTCCGGACACACCTCTTGTCAAGGGCTGATTTCACGCTCGTTTCCGCCCGTGGCCACCCCACATGCGCCGGCCGCGCTGACTGGGGCGCTCACAGGCGGCGGCTTCTCCATGGAAAGCCGCTGCGGGCCACACCCTCGCAGACGTGATCTACTGCCACCCATGCCAGACGATGGCTGCTCCATGGCTGCTCGTACGCGCCCGATCTGCCGCGCGGCTCGGGCCCCTCGCCGAGCACCCTGGCCTATGCGTTACTCGCATGGACGCGATACGGCGCGGCGACACAAAGCAACATTCGGCGGCACTGAGCGGCCGGCGTACATCGAAGACCCCAAATTCAATGGCACCCTCGACCCCAGCATGCCGAGCTTCGAACACATCGTCCAGACCGGCCGCCGCGCCGGGGGCTACATCGACTATGCCAACCAGCGCAACCGCATTCTCCAACCCGCTCTCGTCCTCGCCCAAGAACGGGGGCTCGCCAAGCACATCACCCCGCACGCTCTCCGCCACACCATGATCACCATGCTCCGCGACGGCGGTGTCGCCCCCGGCGTCATGCAACGCGCGCTCATCCTCAACGCCGTCCAACCCGTTGTCACCGCAGCGTCCAGATCAACGCTCCTCGGATGAAACTCCGCAGAATTCGTGCCTGAACCTGTCGGCAGCCACCCGGCGCAGTTCGGCAACCCCGCCGCGCGGGCGTGTCCAGGTCAACGGCTCTGTCCCGTAGGTAACCGGCATGGTTGGCTAGCGTCCGGCCTCCGACGGACGGTCACCGGGCCGCCAACCCTTGGCGTACAGCTCCTTGACCGGCCCGAACTCGGTGAGGTCCCGGCGCGAACCCGCGATCAGCCAGCTCGCCACGAAGATTCCGACCGCGATCAGGACGGTGCCCAGGGCGATGGCGTCCATCAAGAACGCGACGACCGTAACCGCGGCCAAGGGTCCGATCAGCACGGACCCGGCGATTCTCCAGCCGCGCTTCCTCCTGCACCGGCGGCAGCGCGGCACGTGGACCGTAACCGTCCGCCAGGTTATCCGGGTCTGGTAGTACGCGGTCTCGCGGTCGACGTCACCGTGCATAGGCAGTTTCAGCGCGCACGCCTTGTCGGCGTCCTGTCCGCAGAAGAAGCAGGAGGCATAGGAGAGGTTGTCGCGAATGATGTCGACGTTCTCCTGCACGCGGTCACGGACCGATTCCGTGTTCGCCAGGGCGAGGGCGGGCTGGAGAAGGTCCAAAGATCGCTGATACCCCTTGGCCGTGTTGACGTAGGCCACGACGCAACCGAGAACTGTCAGGGCCATGTCGTCACCGGCGTCCCGCACCACCCGGTGATCGTCGGGCAGCACGCTGGTCACCACTCTGAGAAGGGGCTTGGCCTCATCGAGGAACCGCTCGGCCAGCTCGTCCCCACGCCCAGGGGCCGCTCTGACGGCCTGCCCCGCGTTCTCGCACAGCATCTTGATCCTGGACTTCTCGTGCTCCACCGCGCCGTGCAGGGCCTCGTCGACCAGCTCGGACGCGAATCCGGACGCACGCATGCCGCTGATGTGCCCGCGTGAGTCCTTGAGCTGCCCGTCCCGTGCGGCTGCGACCGCCAGTTGGGCGTTGATCGCCAGCAGGGCAGCAGGCAGATCCTCGCGTATCCGGCGGACCGTGCCCGCGGTCAACCGCGGATCGTCGAGCTCCTTGGCCCGTGCCCGCATCAGGTCCCAGAAGGAGTCGTCGGCAATCACCTCGGCCCAGCACTTGTAAGCCCGCTTCCACAGCCGTATGGCGTCGGCGTCCAGCCTGTCCGCGTCAAGCGCCCAAACGTGTGACAACACCGCGATGTTGTGCACCGCGATGGCCTTGGCGGGCCGCTTCGTCGTGCGCTCCCACACGCGGAGCGCGTCGTACGGCTCGCCCTTGAGCAGGGCGGCCATGGCGGCGTCGGTCTCGCCGTTGGCCATCGGCCACAGCCAGAACAGCTCGTCCACCAGCCGGGACACCGGATCCCTGAGCCGCTGTGCGGCCCGTTGCCGCGCGTCCTCGTCAGGGGGTTGCGCGGGCGGCAGTATCCCCTCGCTCGCGCCGGACCTGCCGAGGCTCTCCATGAGGCGCAGTTTCTCTGTGTGCCTCCGGATGTCGCGTGTCGTCGCGCGCACCGGGAGCCCCGTGATCCGGAAGGCGTTCTCCCGGTACAGGTCCGGCCGCAGCCCCACCAGCTTCATCCGGCGGCTCCGGAGATCCGCAGGGTGACCGTACGATTCCGAGCGTCGTCGCGGTACGGCGGCATGACCCCGCCCAGGGAGGACAGCGCGAACCTGGTCGTGGGGATCCGCGACGTGGTGCGGAGGATCTCGCGAACGTAGGTAGCCCTGGCCAGGCCGAGGTCGGTGTTGCTGACGTACTCGCCGCCCGGCAGGAGCGCGTCGCGGTCCGTGTGGCCGACGACGGCCACGTCTATCTCGTTGGCGTACGGGCGCAGGCGCCTGCCCAGGCCGTCGAGCACGGCCTGACCGCGGCGAGTCAGCTCGGTGCCCTGGCTGAACAGGGCCTCTTTGAAGACGATGGAGATCTCCCCCGGTGACCGCCTCACCCGGATTCCCGGCACATCGAGTCTCATGCGGGCGAGCACGTCGGGCTTCTCCGGCGGCGAGATCGTCACGACTGTCGGTGGGGCGGCGACCTCCTGGCCCGTCGGCAGGGCCGCGGGCTGCTGGGACATCCGCAGCCCGGCGGTCTCCAGGCGGATATCGACGAGCAGGACGAGCACCGCACCTGTGACCAGCACCGTGCACGTGGCGAGCAGGCCCTTGCCGAGCCTGCGTCGCCGGGCGGCGGGACGCATGGCCGCGATCCGCCGCCGCCCGGCGGCGATCTCCGCCCCGCCTGGGGCCAGCCGCTCCGCCTCGGCCCAGCACTGGTCCGCCCGGTCGAGGTCGCCCTGCTGGGCGTGGATGCGAGCCAGCAGGTCCAGCACGGTCACGCTGGGCTCCTCCTGGAGATCTTCCAGCAGCTCCACGGCCTCGCCGTGGCGACCGCTCCGTGCCAGGGTCCTGGCCTGGGCCAGGACCAGCTCGCGGGTGATGGAAAGGGACATGGTCACCTGCTTCATGACCCGCGTACGACGGTGCTGGACAGATCGAGCGGTGGCGGCGCGGGCAGCATGCTCTCCAGTTCGCGGTTCACGTCGCGTACCGTCCTCATGTCGCCCCGCTCCATCGCCTTCCTGCCCGTGTCGATGAGCTGGGCCGCCTCGTGCCTGTCACGCATGTCAGGCAGCAGGCTCCGGAGATGGTCGAACCGGATGCGGGGGAGCTCGTCCGTTCTCTCCAGCACTTCCGCCGCCAGTCCGTACAGGTCGTCGACACGTCTCCTGAGCAGGTCGGCGTCATGAGCGTTGATCGCCTCCCGCATCGCGGACTCGAGCGTGGTCAGGGTCCGCTGGTCGTTCATGTCGCCCATGCTCAGCACGATGTCCCGGACGCCGGCCATCGTGTCCTTCGCCTCCTGGACCAGCTTGGGCCACTCGACCATCTCCTCAACCTCGTCGATGGCAACCTGGAGATCGAGCAGACGCTTGCCGCACTCCGTGGCGGCGTTCGGATCGGCGCGGGCCGCATCGACAAGCCGGTCGAGGTCCTTGGCGGTCCCTTCCGCGTCGATCCTGGCGAGCAGCGTCTCGGCCCTGGCGTCGCCGAGGTCGCCGGCCTCCGTGCGCAGCTCGTGCAGCCGGTGCTTTTCCGCATGCACCTTCCTGTTCAGCTCGTCGTGCGTGGGAGTCGTCTCGGTACGCAGGTTGACGACGTGCTCGAACTCCTCGTCAAGGAGCGGGATGTAGGCACGGGCGACGACCAGCCGGGATTCGTCGACCACCACGGAGAACTCCACCTCGCTGCCCGCCGGCACGTCACGGGTGACCTGGCCAGGATCGATCTGCAACCGGCCGACCCGCCGGTTGCGGTCGGCGCGCGAATGCTCGCCCTCCACGATCGGGATGCGGATGTAGCCCTCGAGACGGCTCCTGCTGAGCGCGATCGTGGTGCGCAGCGTGTGCCTGCGCCGCGCCGGGAGCGGCGTCCCCCTCGGGAGCAGCCAGGCCACGCCTTGGTCCTCCAGCCATACGCCGATCGCGTTGGTGAGCGTGGGTTGGGAGTCGACGGCTCCGACGGTGTAGGTCAGCCGGTCGGGGGTCACCTTGCGCCGGGTTCCCGAGCCGTCGGTGAGCTCGACGCGGAACGTGTTGGCCCGCCCGCGCTCGGCCCACAGTGTGGTGGTGAACGTCCCGTCGGCGTCCAGCGCGATCTTGCCGCTCCGCCACTCCGGCCGGGCCTCCGGGTTGACCAGCTCGATCGCGAACCCCGCTGTGTCCGCCCCCGACACCCGGCCTCCGATGAGCGGCTCGGTGTCCGCCCCCACCGGCTGGTAGGCCAGATCCACTACGTACTCGCCGGCGGGCGGGACGGACAGCGGCTCCATGGCGTCCAGGCGTTGGGTTCCGGCGAAGATGGCGGCGCCCGTGGCCACGGCCGTGATGGGGTCCCTGCTGTGGTCGAGCGGGATCCCGAGCCCCTCCCGGGGGTCGGCAAGCCGTTCCCGGAGGTACGGCGACAGTGTTGGGCCACCCACCAGCAGGACCTTCTCGATGTCGGCCGCGCCGAGCCCGCGCTCCTCCAGTGCCTTCTTGCAGAGGTTCACCGAGCGCACGATGAGCGGCTCGGTGAGCCGCTCCAGCTCCGCCCGCCCCAGGTCGTAGAAGAAGTCGATATCGTCGCCACGGTCGTCCTTCAGCAAGAGGGAGATCGACGCGGAATCGCTCCGCGACAGCTCGATCTTGGCCTCTTCCGCGGCCCGCTTGAGCTGGCTGATGGTCGCGAGTGAGCTCGGGTTGCCCCGGCTGAGATCGGCGAACCGGTACTCCCTCGTCAGGGCCGGGACGAACAGCTCCTCGACGATCTTCCAGTCGATCAGCTTCCCGCCGAGGGTGTTGTCACCCCGGTGGTTGACGACGGTGAACTCGCCGTCCCTGATATTGACCACGGCCGCGTCGAACGTCCCGCCTCCCAGGTCGTACACCAGCCAGAAGGCGTTGTCAGCCGTGCTCTGGAACCCGTACGCCAGCGCGGCCGCGGTGGGCTCCTGCAGCAGCGGCGCGTGCTCCAGCCCGGCGAGCTTGGCGGCCTGCTTGGTCGCCTCGCAAGCGCTCAACTGGAAGGCCGCCGGCACCGTGATGACCGCCGCCCGCAGATCATCGCCGGTCCGCTGCGCTACGTCGCCCTTCAGCGACTTCAGCACTTCAGCGGACATCTCCTCCGGCGTCATCGACCGGCCGCCGTCGGCGAAGACCTTGGGCTGATCTGTCATGCCCATCCTGGCCTTGAACTCGATGCAGGTGTTCTCGTGATCCAACTCGCTGCGCTTCTTGGCGACGTCGCCGACGTGGAGCCGTTCCGCTCGGTCGATCCAGATGGCGGAAGGAGTGATCTCTGATTGGCGGTTGTTCTTGACCACCTCGACATCGACGCCGTTCAGCACGGCGATCGAGCTGTTGGTGGTACCGAGGTCGATCCCGTAGCCGATCGTGGTCCTGGTCACGGGGTGGCTTCCTTCGCGACGGGGTCGGGGGTTCCCACGATCACCTCTCCTCGCTGAATCACATGATCGTTCAGGTAGATGCTCGGCCGGATGGTCTCCACCACCCGGTCACGGTCGAGTCCGAGCGCGGGCTGGTAGGACAGCACCTCGATCGCGAGCCCCGGGTCGAACGGATCGTTCAAGTGCTCCTGGATCTTGATGCCGGCCTGGGTGAAGGTATCCCAGGCCATCTCCAGGTAGCGGGTCACGGCCCGCGTCTCCCCCGGGAGCCGCCGCACCCGGCGATCGAGCCGCCAGATACTCGTCACCACCTCGGCCACCGAGCGCCCTGGGAGAGTGTCGTCCGGAGTCTCCGTGGGCCGGTCCCTCACGAGACGCTCGAACGCCACCAGGGCATCCTCAGGCCAGGCCGCAGCGTGGATGCGGAATTCCCTCGAGTGACGTAGCTGCCGTACCTGCGCCCTTACGGAACTCAGCAGTCCCACGTCCGCACGTCCCTTCCCGCTTGATCGCCGCTGTTCGACGCAAGGTAGCGCCACACATTCGGGACCGGTCCCGTCTTGTGTCGTACGGCCGGTGAGGGGGAATCGCGGAGCTGTAGCGCGTCAAATCTCGCGCGCATGGTTGAGCTGGGGTTTCTCCGAGCGCACGTGACGCTCGCCATAGATCAGCATGCGGTCGGTTCACTCGACTCCCACCGTCCGGACCCAGCGCTCGGCATGGCAGTTCGCCCTCGACGTCCGCGGCGGCGTCTTCACCGCCGTGATGGCAGGGCCTCGGTGGCCTTGGTATTGGCCTCGGTGTTGGCCTCAGCGCTTCGCCGAGGTGGGTGGCGGCGCTGTGGCGCAGCTGGTGCAGGTCGAGGCCGGCGTAGCAGTCTGGGCTGTACCGAGCTGACTTCGGGTGACATAGGCCGTCAAAACGGGCGACCAAGACGCTGTGTATTTCCCCGCTCACCCAGTAAATTCGAGGTTCCCGGTGATCGGCGAGGGGAGAACGGACGGTGCGCCAGGGCAGGACGGTCGGCGGGCGCTACCGCCAGGAGACCTGCCTTGTCAGCAGCCGCGCCACAGAGGTCTGGGTGGCCCGCGACCTGCTGCTCAACCGGGATGTCGTGCTCAAACGCATGCTCGTGGACAACGCCGGCTTCAGCCGTTTACAGGCCGAGGCCCGCGCCCTGGCCGCCTTCAACCACCCGCACGTGGTCACCCTGTACGACGCCGTGCAGGACGAGGACGAGGCGGCATCGTGGATGGTGATGGAGCACGCACCCGGCGGAAGCCTCGACGAACACCCGCCCATGCCGCCGCAGCAGGCGGCGCGGCTCGGCGCGCAGATCGCCGGCGCGCTGGCCGCCCTGCACGGCAAGGGCATCGTGCACCTGGACGTGAAGCCGGGCAACATCATCCTTACCGACGACGGTGTGACCAAGCTGGCCGACTTCGGCGCCGCGTACCGGGTCGGCGGCAGGGAGACGATCACGCCCAACGGCGCCATCAGCTACACCGTCGACTACGCCTCGCCCGAGGTGGTCCTGGGGCGGCCGGAACCGGCCTCGGACGTGTTCTCCCTCGGCGCCACCCTGTATGCGCTGGTCGCCGGGCGGCCGCCGCGGCCGGGGGCGGACGAGGAGGAGTCCGACACGTACGTCACGGCGTGGGAGGCCGCGCGTGGCGCCGTCGATATGACGGCCGACGTCGGGCCGCTGGAGAGCCTGCTGGCGGACATGCTGCAGCGTGAGCCGGTGGAGCGGCCGAGCGCCGCTGAGGTCCAGCGGCGGCTGGAGAAGATCGCGGGATCCGCGCCGCCCCGTCCCCGGCGGTGGCCGTTCATCGTGGGGGGCGCGGCGTTGGTCGTTGTCGTCGCCGCTTACGCGGTGTATCACACGGTGAGCCGGCCGCCGGGCGAAAGGAACCCAGACGCGCTCACAGCAGGCTCGGCCAGTTCGGCCAGGCCCTCAGCCGGCCCGGCAGGGCACCCGGCCGGCGCGGTCGCTCCATCGGTCAGCTCATCGGCTTCCCTGATCGGTGACCCGCGCACCGCCGATCCGTGCGCCCTGACCGACCCCACCGCGCTCAGCCGGTTCGGCAGGACGGAGCTCGACGTCGACTACGGCAACTTCGACCGGTGCGACGTCATCGTTCTCCCGCCCGCCAAGGGCGTCGTCGACGTCAAGGTGCTGCTCGACCGCGACCCGCCACCCGAGCGGGCCCGGCCGGTCAGGACCGTGGGCCCGATCGAGATCGTCCACGACCCCGCCGAGAGCACGGTGTGCTCACGCACGCTCTTGCTGCCCGGCGTCCATGACACCGTCGTGAAGATCTTCGCGGACATGGTGGAGGACGGCGAAGCCGACCTGTGCGCCATCGCCGACGCCGCCACCACCACGGCGGCCCAGGTGCTCGCCGGCGGCCCGATCAAACGCCGCTCCCCGCCACCGCCCGCCGGCTCCCTGGCCCAGAAGGACGCCTGCGCGCTGCTGCGCGGCGACGCACACATCGACTCCGCCAACCTCGATCCCGGGTTCGGTGGATGGCAGTGCTCCTGGGACAGCACCACCGACGACACGTCGGTGTATCTGCAGTTCGACCGCGAACTGCTGCGAAACACCGAGGACGACGGGACGCCCACCCGCGTCAACGGCTACCGGGCCTTCGTCACGCCGAAGGGCGAGGGCGGCGGGACCTGCCTGCTCCAGGTGGTCTACCGGTCGTACACTGACCAGCGCGGCGAGACCGCCGTGGAGAAGGTGCGGATCGTGGTCGACGGCTCGCTCCCCACGGACCGGCTGTGCCGGATGGCCACCGACCTCGCTCGCTCCGCCGCTGCCCAGCTCCGCGGATCGTGACCTCCGGGACCGGTCCGGACGAACCCTGAGATCCTGCTTGTGCGCACATCCGACCAGCGCCGATGGAGGCGAAACGATGAGTGGCAGCCTCGCGCACGGCGTGGGCTCGGCCCTGCCCGGCACACTGCACGCCCGTACGATCATGGGCGGTATCAGGGTTCAACCTACCCCCGGTCGCAACGTGCGCTTCGGCCGCGCTGAACGCCCCGACGTCGACCTGAGCGTCGGCGTGGACGACCAGTCGGTGAGCCGCCTGCACGCCGAGGTGACCTACCGGGACGAACGGTGGTGGCTGCGTAACGTGGGCTGGCAGCTCCTGCGCCTGCCGCGCGGCCGGCTGGTGCATTCCTCGACCGACCCCATCCCGCTGGCCGACGGCTACACCCCGCTGTTCATCAGGGGCTCCGGCTACCGGCAGCACCTGGTGGAGCTCTACGTCACCGGCGAGGACGGTGAGCCCCAGACGAACCGGCACCGGGCCGAGACCATCCCGCCCAGGATCTGGGATCTGAGCGACGCGGAACGCCTGCTCCTGGTGGTCCTGGGTGAGCACTATCTGCTGTACGAGGAGTCGCCCCGGCCGTTGACGTACAAGCAGGCCGCGGAGCGGCTAGCCTACCTCCGCCCGGAGGAGGGCTGGCGGGCACGCACCATCGAGAACAGGATCGAGATCGTCCGCCACCGCCTCGACGCCGGCGGCTTCCCGTACCCGCTGCTCCACGACAAGGACGCCGGCCGGCCGTACGACAACCAGCTCCTGCACAACCTCCTCAGGGGCCTGGTGGAGTCGACGACCCTGGTTCCGCCGGACCTGAACCTCCTGGAATCCGACCTATGACTCTGCGCCTGCCGAAAACCACATCCATGCACGTCAAGCAGGCTCTGCATCGCTTTCGAAGCGACTACAAGTTCTGCTGGCAAGCAGACGCACATCGCCTACCGATGGCAGCTCGCTGGTTGCTCGTACGCGTTCGATCCGCCATGGGGCTGGAGCCTCGTCACGCATTCCCGACACGATGACAGGGATGATCTGGGACACAGCGATAGAAAACTTACTCCTGCGGCACTGAGCGGCACCAATCGAACCGACCCATAATCCGTGGGCCGTGGGTTCAAGTCCCACCCGCCCTACCGACATCACCGCATGTCGAAGGCCCGTTTTGGACGATGCCAGCAGGTCGTTAATGATCACCTCAAGATCATGTTCCTCCGGTGTTCCCGCATCTCGCCATGCGGCAGTCGACATTTGATCATCCCCGCGCGTCCCCGCCGCCTACCAGCCCCTGCGTCCGTCACCATGCCACCACCACGTCAACGGGGGCACAGGCGGCGAGAATCATCGAACGCACGGCCAAGAACGGCGGGAAGTCCTGGCTGGTCAAATGGCGGATCGACGGCGGCAGGAACAACAAGGAAGACTTCAAGACCTGCTACGACCGCCAGATCGCCGACGACTTCGCCGCACTGGTCACGCTCAGCGGCGAGAACCGACCGCACGGCTACCCAAAGGCTGCCACGGCATCGAAGACCCGAACTACGACCCCACACGCGACCCTGACATGCCGAGCTTCGAACACTACGCCCGCCACAACTACGCCACCCGCCTCGGCGCCTCCCCCACCCAACGCGCCACCTACCTCGCCGAAGCCGAACGCCACGTCTTCCCCCGCTTCGGACACCTGCCGCTCGACCAGGTCACCCGCCGCGTGCTGAGGGAATGGGTGGAATGGATGCTCACCAAACCGTCCACCAGCAACCAGCACCAACCCCGCCGACAGCCGGCGCTGCCGCTTGCAAAGGCCGCAAACGCTGGATCACTCGCTGGAAAGCCGCTCTGAACGCCTTCGCCATCACTTCGAAGGCCGCCCGACCCCGACCACCCGTTAATCAAACAAGATCGAGATACACCACTGACTGGGCTCTGGCCCACTTTCGGTGGTGACGGAACGTGATAGTTCGTGTCGTTACATGGCTATCTCGGGGTGCTGTGTCAGCGTGACGCCGGTGTGACG
>NZ_JBIUCF010000085.1:0-39565 GCF_044593615.1 Nonomuraea sp. NPDC051941 | reverse complement strand
GCTGCCCGTCGCCCGCTTCCCGCCCCCCACCGCGGCCCCGGCCGCCGGCCGCCGCCCCCCCCCCCCCCCCCCCCCCCCCCCCCCCCCCCCCCCCCCCACCCCGCTGTCGACTGTCACGCAGAGCAGGGAGAACGTGTTGGTCGGTGACCTGGTGCTACGAAGGCTCGTAGAGGTGCCCGTGGAGCCGCGCGACCTACAGCGTGGGGAGGAAGCCGACCTTGTCACGAACTTCGGCCATGGTCTGCTTGGCCACCGCCGCGGCGCGCTCGGCGCCGATGGCGAGCAGGCGGTCGAGCTCGGCCTCGTCCGACAGCAGCTTCTCCGTACGCTCCCTGATCGGCGTGAACGTGTCCGCCACCGCCTCCGCCACGTCCTTCTTGAACGTGCCGTAGCCCTGTCCCTCGTAGCGGGCCACGAGGTCGGGGATGGGGGTTCCGGTCAGGGCCGACTGGATGCGGAGCAGGTTGGAGATGCCCGGCTTGTTCTCCTCGTCGAACAGCACCTCCGAGCCCGTGTCCGTGACCGCCCGCATGACCTTCTTGCGCAGCGGGCCTGGCTGCTCCAGGACGTCGAGGATGCCGGCGGGGCTCGAGGAGGACTTCGACATCTTCGCCGTGGGGTCCTGGAGGTCGGTGATCTTCTCGACCTCCTTGAGGATGTACGGCTCGGGCAGCGTGAACGTGTCGCCGAAGCGGTGGTTGAAGCGCTGGCCCAGGTCGCGGGTGAGCTCCAGGTGCTGCTTCTGGTCGGCCCCCACCGGGACCCGGTTGGCCTGGTAGAGCAGGATGTCGGCGGCCTGCAGGATCGGGTAGGTGAAGAGGCCGACGCTGGCCGCGCTCTCCCCGAACTTGGCCGACTTGTCCTTGAACTGGGTCATCCGGCCCGCCTCGCCCATGCCGGTGAGGCAGATCAGGATCCAGGCGAGCTCGGTGTGCTCACGTACGTGCGACTGCACGAAGACCGTGGACTGCTCCGGGTCGAGGCCCGCGGCGAGGAGCTGGGCGGCGGCGACGCGAGTGCGGCGGCGCAGCGCGGCGGGCTCGGTCGGCACGGTGATCGCGTGGAGATCGACCACGCAGTAGAAGGCGTCGTGGGTCTCCTGCAGAGCGACCCACTGACGGACGGCACCCAGGTAGTTGCCCAGGTGGAAGGAGTCCGCTGTGGGCTGGATGCCGGAGAGTACACGAGGTCTGGCCATAGCACGCAATTGTGTCAGGAATCTTGCTCGGGCGGCGACTCGACCGCCGGGCCGCGTTTCACTCTCACCCTGGCGATACGGCGCCCGTCCAGCTCTGTGACAGTCATCTCAAAACCCGATATTTCCACCTTTTCCCCCACGACTGGCACATGCCCCAGCATCGCCATGACAAATCCGGCAAGCGTCTCATAAGGGCCGTCCGGCAATCGGATGCCGGTCTCGGTGGCGAAGTCGTTGAGGTTCGTGAGGCCGTCGATCTCGATCTCACCGGCGGGCAGGACCACGACGTCCTGCTCCTCGTCGTACTCGTCCCTGATGTCCCCGATCAGCTCCTCGACCAGGTCCTCCAGGGTCACGATGCCCGCCGTGCCGCCGTACTCGTCCACCACGATCGCCAGGTGCTGGCCCTCGTCGCGCATCTCGTTCAACGTGCTGAGCAGCCGCTTCGAGGCAGGCACGAACTTGGCCGCGCGGATCGGCACCACCGCGCTGATCGGCTCGGTCCGCCCGGTGAGCTCGGGGTCCAGCAGGTCCCGTACGTGTACGAACCCGATGACCTCGTCGTACGTCTCCCGATAGACGGGAAAGCGCGAGTGCGGCAGCCCCGCCGCGAGGCGGGCCGCCTCGTCCAGCGGCGTCTCGGCGTCCATGAACTCGACCTCGGTACGCGGCAGCATCACCTCCCTGAGCTGCCGTTTCCCGGCCGCGAACACCTCGGCGATCAGCTTGCGCTCGTCGGCGGTGAGGTCGGTGTGCCCGACCACCATGTCACGCAGCTCCTCGGTGGTGACCTCTTCGCGGTCGGCCTCCGGATTGCCCCCGAGCAGCCGGACCACGAGGTCGGTGGACTTCGACAACATCCAGATGATCGGCCGCGACAGGGACGCGATCCGGTCGAGGAACGGCGCCACGTACAACGACAGCCCCTCGGCCCGCTGCAGCGCCAGGCGCTTGGGCGCCAGCTCGCCGAGCACGAGCGACACGTACGAGATCGCCAGCGTCACCAGCACGAGGCCGAGCACGGGGGCCACGGCCTTGGGCACCTGCCACTGCTCCAGCACGGGCACGAGCTGCGCGGCCAGCCGGTCGGCGCCGAACGCGGCCGACAACATGGTGGCGACGGTGACGCCGATCTGGACGGCGGACAGGAAGCGGTTGGGGTCATGGGCGAGTTTGGCCACCCGCTCGCCGCGGCGGCCCCGCTGGGAGAGCTTGCGGACCTGGCTTTCCCGGAGGGAGACCATGGCGATTTCGGCGGCGGCGAAGAACCCCCCGATCAGGATGAACACCAGAACCAGGGCGATGTTGGCCGCGAGGGTGTCAAACATGGTGGTTGGCAGCGTACTCGGCGGCCTTCGCGCGTATGCTGGGCGGCGAGCCGTACAAAATCCAACATATTTGAACAGGAGTACACATGAGACTATTGGTCACCGGGGGTGCCGGATACGTCGGCAGTGTCGTGGCGGCGCAGCTCATCGAGGCAGGGCACGAGGTGACCGTACTCGACGACCTGTCAACCGGGCATCAGGACGCGGTGCCGGAAGGTGCCCGATTTGTCCAAAAAAGCATCACCGAGGCACATGACGTGCTCGACGGCATGGACGCGGTGCTGCACTTCGCGGCCAAGTCGCTGGTGGGCGAGTCGGTGGAGAAGCCGGGCCTCTACTGGGCGCACAACCTCGGCGGCACGCTGGCCCTGCTCGACGCCATGCGGGACAAGGGGGTGAGCAGGATCGTGTTCTCCTCGACCGCGGCCACGTACGGGGAGCCCGAGCGCTCCCCCATCGAGGAGGACGACCCCACGCGCCCGACCAACCCCTACGGCGCCTCCAAGCTGGCCGTCGACACCGCGCTGAGCGCGTTCGCGGCGATCCGCGGGCTGGGAGCGGTGAGCCTGCGGTACTTCAACGTGGCCGGCGCCTACGGCCGCTACCGCGAGCGGCACACGATCGAGACCCACCTCATCCCGAACGTCCTGAAGGTCGCGACCGGCGAACGCGAGTCCGTGAGCGTCTTCGGCACCGACTACCCGACGCCCGACGGCACCTGCGTGCGCGACTACGTTCACGTGTCCGACCTGTCGCGGGCGCATCTGCTGGCGCTGGACGCCATCACGCCGGGCGAGCACAAGATCTACAACCTGGGCAGCGGCACCGGCTTCACCGTCCAGGAGGTGATCTCGGTCTGCCGCGAGGTCACCGGGCACGAGATCCCGGCCGTGGTCGCGGACCGGCGCCCCGGCGATCCCGCCGTGCTGGTCGCCTCGTCCGCCAGGATCCAGCGGGAGCTCGGCTGGAAGGCCGAACGACCCGCGCTGCGTGACATCGTTTCTGACGCGTGGGACGCGCTTTCCGCAAATGCGTGATGCCGCACCGCAAAATGTGCTGTGATACCGAAATGTGAGGAACTTTTCACCAAGGGTCACGAAGCTGCTCTTCGGTGTCCTCATCGTGACGGGTAGTCTCCTGGCCGCCGCAGGCGTGATCTTCGCGACCCCGCCGGCCGTCCCCGCCGTGCAGCCCGTGTCCTGTCCGCCCTGAAGCCCCCCGCCTCGCGCGGGGGGCCGGGCCGGTCGTCAGATGAGGCCGAGCTCCTTGACCGCGTCGCGCTCCTCCACCAGCTCGCGCACGCTGGCGTCGATCCGGTCGCGGGAGAACGCGTCGATCTCGAGCCCCTGGATGATCTCGAACTTGCCGTTCGCCGCACGCACGGGGAACGACGAGATGAGCCCCTCGGGCACGCCGTAGGAGCCGTCGGAGACGACGGCCGCGGAGGTCCACTCGGTGCCGTTGACCCAGTCGTAGACGTGGTCGATCGCCGCGTTGGCGGCCGAGGCGGCCGAGGAGGCGCCGCGGGCCTCGATGATGGCGGCGCCGCGCTTGGCCACCGTCGGGATGAACGTCTCGCGCAGCCACTCGCCGTCGACCTGCTCGGCCGCGATCTTGCCGCCCACCTCGGCGTGGAACAGGTCGGGGTACTGCGTCGCGGAGTGGTTGCCCCAGATCGTCATCTTCTTGATCTCGGCGACCGGCACCTGGAGCTTGGCGGCCAGCTGGGACAGCGCGCGGTTGTGGTCGAGCCGGGTCATCGCGGTGAAGCGGTCGGCGGGCACGTCGGGCGCGTTCTGCTGGGCGATGAGCGCGTTGGTGTTGGCCGGGTTGCCCACGACCAGGACCTTGATGTCGTCGGCGGCGTGGTCGTTGATCGCCTTGCCCTGGGGGCCGAAAATGCCGCCGTTGGCGCCGAGCAGGTCGCCGCGCTCCATGCCGGCCTTGCGCGGCATGGCGCCGACCAGCAGCGCGACGTTGGCCCCGGCGAAGGCGACGTTGGGGTCATCGGTGATCTCGATGCCGGACAGCAGCGGGAACGCGCAGTCGTCGAGCTCCATGGCGGTGCCCTCGGCGGCCTTCACCGCCTGCGGGATCTCCAGCAGGCTGAGCTTGACCGGGACGTCGGCGCCGAGCAGCTGCCCCGACGCGATGCGGAACAGCAGTGCGTAACCGATCTGACCGGCGGCTCCGGTGACGGTTACCTTGACGGGCCCGTTGGCTGACGACGCCATGGCCTTCCCCTCACTCGCAGGATATTCGTTGACTTTGGGATGCTACCTGCTCGTCATCCGCAGGTTTCCATCGCGGGCACCTTCAGCTCCGGATCGAATTCGACCTTGGCGAAGTACTTGCTCAGAAGCTGCTTCATGAAGCCCGTGCGATAGAGGTCGGCGATGACCGCCTTCACCGCCTTGCAGGTCTTCACGTCGCCGTTCTTGATGCCGACGGCGTACCGCTCGTTGTTGAGCTTGACGCCGACGATCTTGTAGCGCATGTTCTCGCGGGCGGCGAACCCGGCCAGGATCAGGTCGTCGCCGGGGATCGCGTCCACCTTGCCGTCGCGGAGCAGCTGCATGCAGACGGCGTAGTCGCCGGCCGAGACCGGCTCGACCTTCACCTTCTGCTGCACCTCGCCGACGGACGGGCTGTCGGGCGCGCAGAGCTTCTTGCCCTCCAGGTCGTCCACGGAGTCGATGCCGCTGCCCGCGCGGACGAGGACATCGTGGTGCGCCACGTAGTACGGTCCCGCGAACTGGGTCTCGGACCGGTCGACGGAGTAGGTGGCCACGACCAGGTCGACGCTGCCTTCGGCCAGCGCGTCGGCCCGGTCGCCCCTGCTGACCTTGACGAGCGCGGTGTCCTTCGCTCCTAACTCGGCGGCGATGCGCTTGGCGACCTCGACGTCGAAGCCCTGGAAGTCGTCGCCGTCCTGCAACGCGACGCCGGGCAGGTCGCCCTTGACGCCGATCACGATCTTCCCGGTCTGCGCCACTTTGTCGACCACGGTGGCGAACGCGGTCGAGGGAGCCTTCTGCTCGACCGTCTCCGTGGGCTCGGGCCCCTCGCGGAACGCGAGCGACCAGCCGCCGTTCATCGCGAGCGCGATGGCGGCGGCGGCGAGCAGGACGACGGCGGTGCCCACCGCGATCCACACCCTCGCGCGGCGCGACCGCCCTGGCAGGGAGGGCTCGGTCACCGGGTACGGCAGCCCGCCCCCCTCCGGCGGCACCGTCGCGGGTGACGCAGCCGTGGGCGGCGCCGTCGCGGGAGGCACCGTCGTGGCGGGAGGCGGTGCCGTCGCGGACGGGGCCGTCGCGGGTTGCGGCCGGGGCAGGTCCGTGATCGACCCCGCCGACACCCTGTTGAACGGCGTCGTGTCGTCGCTGGCCACCTGCACGCCCCGGGTGAGCACCGCCGTGGACGCCCCCACCGTGGACGGCTGCCCGAGCAGCCGCAGCAGGATCTGGTCGGCGGACGGCCGGTCGGCCGGGGACTTGGACAGCGCGGAGCTCACCACGCCGCGCAGCGGCTCCGGCATCATGCCGACGTCGACCTCGTGGTTGAGGATCCGGTTGAGCACCACGGCGATGGACTTGCCCTCGAACGCGGGCGTCCCCGTGGCCGCGAACGCGATGGTGGCGCCCCAGGAGAACACGTCCGTGTAGGGCCCGACGTCGTCGCCCGCGATCTGCTCGGGCGCCATGTAGGCGGGGGTGCCGATGGCCCGGCTGGTGATCGTGCCGGTGGAGTCGATGATCCGGGCGATGCCGAAGTCCACCACGCGCGGCCCGTCGGCGGCGATCAGCACGTTGTCGGGCTTGAAGTCCCGGTGGACGATCGAGGCGTGGTGGATCGCGGTGAGCGCGGTCGCCGTGCCGATGGCCAGCCGGTCGAGCACCGTGCCGGTGAGCGGCCCGTCGGTCTCGATGATGTCCCTGAGCGCCCGGCCGTCGATGTACTCGCTGGCGATGTACGGCGTGTTGCCGTCGAGATCGGCCTCCATCACCCTGGCCGTGCAGAACGACGCCACCCGCTTGGCCGCCTTCAGCTCCCTGGCGAAGCGCGACCTGGCGATCGTGTCACCGGTGAACTTGACGTGCAGCAGCTTGATGGCCGCCTGCTCCCCGTTGTCGTTGACGCCCAGGTAAACGATGCCCTGACCGCCTTCCCCGATCCGTCCGGACAGCCGGAAGGACCCCAGCTGTGTGGGATCGCCGGCGACCAGCGGCGAGATTTGCGGCATTCGTCATCCCCACGTGTGCTAACCCCAACGACGCAAACTTTACGACGTTCAGCAACTCCTCAGGGATCCGTTAAGCGTTCGTGACGTCACGGTTTTACCGGCGTGGAGTTGCGCGGGCGGGCCGTCGAGGGGAGGCTCTGGATCATGGAGCGCCCCTACGACATCGTACTTTTCGGAGCGAGCGGCTTCACCGGCGCGCTCACGGCCGCCTACCTCGCGCAGGCCGCCGGACCCGGCACACGGTGGGCGCTGGCCGGGCGCGACCGCGCCAAGCTGGAGCGGCTGGGGCTCGACGTACCGATCCTGCTCGCCGACGCCACGGACCCCGCCTCGGTGGCCGCGCTCGCCCGTCAGACGCGCGTCCTGGCCACGACGGTCGGCCCTTATGTGGCGTACGGAGAGCCGCTGGTGGCCGCGTGCGCCGACGCCGGCACCCATTACCTGGACCTGACGGGCGAGCCCGAGTTCGTGGACCTGGTCTACGTGCGCTACCACGACCGGGCGGCCAGGAGCGGCGCCAAGCTCGTGCACGCCTGCGGCTTCGACTCCATCCCGTACGACCTGGGCGTGCTCCACACCGTCACCCACCTCCCCGAGGGCGTCCCGCTCAGGGTGAGCGGCTTCCTGCGGGCGAGGATGGCCCCGTCGGGCGGCACCCTGGCCACGATGATGTCCATCCTCGGCCGCGCCCGCCAGACGGTCCAGCAGGGTACGCAGCGCCGCTCCGCCGAGCCCCGGCCCAGCGGCCGCAGGGTGAGCTCGCTGCCCGGCGGCGTCCGCTACGTGGGTGGCTGGGCGCTCCCGATGCCGACCCTCGACCCGTTCGTGGTCGGCTACTCGGCCCGCCTCCTCGACCGCTACGGCCCCGACTTCACCTACCGCCAGCACTACGCCGTCCGCACCCTCCCCGAGGCCCTGGCCACCGTGACGGCCGCCGGCGCCTTCGCCGCACTCGCCCAGATCCCGCCCGCACGCGGCTGGATCCAGGACCGGCTGAAGCCCGGCGAGGGCCCGTCGGCCGAGCGCCGCGCCCGGAACTGGTTCAAGGTCACGTTCCTGGGCGAGGGCGGGGGCGAGCGCGTGGTCACGGAGGTCGCGGGCGGGGACCCGGGCTACGGCGCGACGGCCAGGATGTTCGCGGAGTCGGCCCTCTGCCTCGCCTTCGACGACCTCCCGGACCGCGCCGGCCAGCTCACGACGGCCTCGGCCATGGGCCGGCCGCTCATCGACCGCCTGCGCGCGGCGGACATCTCCTTCGTCAGGAAGCGTTGAGGCGGCAGACGGACTCGACCGAGAGGGCGTGCCAAGGTTCCTCGGCCAGGGGCTCGGCAGTGGTGCGGCCCCACCACTGCTCCGTCTCCACCACGAGGGGGACGTCTTCCGACAGGGCGGCCCGGCAGTCGGTGACGTCGAGGACGAGGGTCAGCGTCATCCGCGTGCGGGGCGGGATCGAGCGGGGAAAGGCGCCGCTACCGTCGAGGGTCACCGATCGGAGCGTGAGACCGGCCGAGCGCACGCCCACCGCCGTGACCGTCGTGGGCAGCCAGCCTTCGTTGACGACCTCCAGGCCGATCAGCACCTCGACGTGCCGCCGACCCGCCCCATCCTGGGACGTCGAGCCGGAGCCACCGCTCGCGTCGTGCGACAGGCGGGGGACGATCGCTCCGCTCATCCAGGTGACCCCGGCGACGAGCACCGCGATCGCGGCCAGGACCCAGCGTCCGTAGGCGAACCGGCGCACCATGCCCGTCCTTGGATCCAGGCGCACCCAGACTTCATCGGAAATCACTCGAGCCCCCTTTTTGGCGATTCCGCATTCCGCTACTTTTCCGGGCGTGGCGAAAGACGACTCTTGTTGCTGACCGGCTTTCTGGTCTTCCTGTTATTGGTGATACCGATGGCCGCCGCGGCCGCCAACTCACCCCTGCACCGCGTGGAGGCGGACCGATTCGGACACCGCCAAATGGTGGACATCACCGCGTTCAACGGCCCTCACATACTGCGATATCTCCAGGTGACGCGGCGATACCGGTGGATGGGAACCAGCGCGGGACTGGCCACGGGTGTTTTCAGCGCATCATCCGGATCAATGTTTCTGGCTCCTTACTTCGTGCTGATCGGCTGGCTCCTCGGAGTCATGGCCGGTGAAATCGCATTCGGCCGCCCGCGGGGCCCAATTCGGCGCGCGCCAGGAATACGACTCGTCCCGCCGCAGCTCACCGCGACCTGGCTGATCTGCGCCGCCTTCTCCTGCGGGGTCGCCTTCAGCACGGTCGAACGGTCCCTCTCCGCGGAGACCACCGCCGGCCGGCGACTCGGCGCCGCGGCCGCGCTCGCCGTGGTGGCCGGCGTCCAGTTCATGGTCAGCGGCCTGCACCGGCGAGCGCTGCTCCCGGGGCCGGCGAACCTCGACGGCGCGGTGTTCGGGAGGATCCAGTGAGCCGGTGGTGGTACGCCTTCGCCGCGGCAGCGCCGGCCGTGGCCACCGCGTGGGTGATCGGCCCGACCGGCGAGCAACCGCCGGTCCAGTTCGCCCGGCCCGAGCCGACCCGCGCGGTCACCGCCGCCCCGGAAGAACGCAGCAGGTACGCCTCCCCCATCCGGTATGCGTACAGCCCGGCCTGCGAGAACGACCCGGCCCCGTGCAGCCACTGGATCCTTGTCGCCTGGGGCGGCGAGCGAGGCTGGCTGCCCGGCACCGACGCCGCGGACTCGCTCTCCCTCAGCCCGGACCGCACACATGCGGCCTACCTGCGGACGAGCGACGACACGTACGTCGTGGCCGACCTGCGCACCGGAGCGGTCAAGGCGCTCCCCGTGCGACAGAAGGGCGGCACGGTCAGCGAGATGTTCGGCGCCCAGCTCCCGCTGTTCTCCCTCGACGGCCGCCACCTGCTCATCCAGCGCGACCACCTGGACAAGGACGACGAGACCGTGCTGGAGAACCCGATGATCGTGGACCTCGGCACCGGCGCCGTCCGTCACCTGCCCGCCGTCGGGCAGGCCGTCGGCTGGACGTCCGCGGGGCTCATGACCAAGACGACCCGTCGCACGAACAGCCTGCCCGGGCACACCACGTCGGCCTCGTTCACCGTCTGGTCGCCCAAGGGCAAGGTGGCCGGACGCTTCACGCTGCCCGGCAACCTGGCGGCGGGCGCCATGCCGTCGCCGTCCGGGCGTACGACGGCCACACTCGCCCGCGAGATCACGCCGGACGGCGTCGTCGGGCACGGCATCGTGCTCACCGACACGTCAACCGGCAGGCCACGAGCGTCCTGCGCTGGGACGGCGAGGACGCCGTCGTCGTGCAGACCTCCGGACCTCGTGCCGAGATGGCCTACCACGTCGTGGACCTCGCCACCGGGGCGGCGCGGCGACTCGACGTACGCATGAGTGACGTGGCCGACCTTTTCCTGCAGCCCGCCGAACTGGGAGTGGCCCTCGGGAAGGTCCGTCAGTAGGGCAGCCCCCACTTGGAGAAGGTCTTGCGCAGGTACGGGTTCTTGAACTTCGGATACGCCACGGTCCGCACGTCCCCGTCCGAGGTGTAGCGCATGTCGGGGTTGTTCTTGAGCCAGTCCAGCCACGCCTCCGAGCAGAACTGCTTGCAGTCGCCCTTCTTCTCCATGACCTTGATCCGCGGGATCCCCGGCGGTTCGAACGCCTTGCTGAACGGCGCCGGCGCGGGCGTGTAACCGGCCAGGAACGCGCCCAGGTGGTTGTAGGCCTTGCCGTGCATGGCCCACTCCTTGGTGCTCGGCTGGTTGCCGTACGGCAGGGCGATCGTGGTGGGGTGGACGCCGGAGAGGGAGGCGATCTGCTGGGCGATCGTGCTGATCTGCTCGTCGACCTCCTGGTGCGAGCGTCCGCGCAGGTTGATGTGGTCGCGGGTGTGGTTGCCGATCTCGAAGCCGTTGTCCTTGAGCCAGCCCAGCATCTGGGCCTGCTCCTCGCGTACGGTCTTGCCGAACATGTCGCGGGTCACGTAGAAGGTGGCCTTCGCCGGGAAGCCCGGGTTCTTGGCCGCCACGTCCTTGAGGATGGCGACGGCGGTGTTCGGGGCGGGGACGCCGACCTCGTTGAGCGTCAGCTGCGACGGCGACGAGTCGTCGAAGGTCAGCACCACCGGGTGCTTGCCCGCCGGAATGTCGATCTTCCCGGCCACCATCTCGGCGGCGGTGATCGGCACGTACCCCTCCCTGGCCAGCCGCTCCAGATCCGCGCGGAACTGCTGCGGCGTCCTGTCGTCCGTCGAGCCCGGTTTGTCGATCACCCGGTGGAACATGAGCACCGGGATCTGCCCCAGCTCGTTCGCCTTGACCTCGGCGGCGCGCTTGGCCTTGGCGGCCTGGGCCGCCTTGAGCTTGGCGGCGGCGTCGACCTTGGTGTCGGCCATCTTGACGGTGGTGGGCTGCGAGTCGCAGCCGCTCAGGAGGGCGGCGGCGGCCAACAGCCCCACTCCACTGAAAATACGCAGTCGCATCCGAACCCCCCGAGACGCGTACGACTGTTACGAGGTGGCTCTTACCCAGCTGATCAACTGCGCCACGCCGCGTCACTGTCAAGAGATGGTCTGGGAAGCGGACAAGCGAAAGGGCCGCCCGCAGGCGGCCCCTTTAAGCTGAGACGATCAAATTGCCATCTTCTTCTTGAGGTTCTCGTCCAGTGCGCTCAGGAAGTCCTGGGTGGTGAGCCACTTGGCGTCGCCGCCGACCAGGAGCGCCAGGTCCTTGGTCATCTGGCCGCCCTCGACGGTCTCGACGCAGACCTCTTCCAGCTTGTTGGCGAAGTCGGTCACGGCGGGGGTGTTGTCGAGCTTGCCCCGGTGGGCCAGGCCGCGCGTCCACGCGAAGATCGAGGCGATGGGGTTGGTGGAGGTGGGGTTGCCCTTCTGGTGCTCGCGGTAGTGGCGAGTCACGGTGCCGTGCGCGGCCTCGGCCTCGACGGTCCTGCCGTCGGGGGTCATCAGGACCGACGTCATCAGGCCGAGGGAGCCGAAGCCCTGCGCCACAGTGTCGGACTGCACGTCGCCGTCGTAGTTCTTCGCGGCCCAGACGTAGCCGCCCTCCCACTTCATCGCCGCGGCGACCATGTCGTCGATGAGGCGGTGCTCGTACGTGAGACCGGCCTTCTCGAAGTCGGCCTGGAACTCGGTCTCGTAGACCTCGGCGAAGATGTCCTTGAAGCGGCCGTCGTACGCCTTGAGGATCGTGTTCTTCGTCGACAGGTAGACCGGGTAGTTGCGGGCCAGGCCGTAGCGCATCGAGGCGCGGGCGAAGTCGCGGATCGACTCGTCCAGGTTGTACATCGCCAGCGCGACGCCGCTGCCGGGGAAGTCGTACACGTCGAGCTCGATCGGCTCGGAGCCGTCCTTCGGCGTGTACGTCAGGGTCAGCGTGCCCTCGCCGGGGATCTTCAGGTCGGTGGCGCGGTACTGGTCACCGAAGGCGTGACGGCCGACGACGATCGGCTTGGTCCAGCCGGGGACGAGGCGCGGCACGTTCGACATGATGATCGGCTCGCGGAAGATCACGCCGCCGAGGATGTTGCGGATGGTCCCGTTGGGGGACTTCCACATCTTCTTGAGACCGAACTCCTCGACCCGCGCCTCGTCCGGGGTGATGGTGGCGCATTTCACACCGACGCCGTACTTCTTGATGGCGTTCGCGGCGTCGATGGTGACCTGGTCGTCCGTCTCGTCCCGGTACTGGATGCCGAGGTCGTAGTACTTCAGGTCGACGTCGAGGTAGGGAAGGATCAGCTGGTCCTTGATGAACTGCCAGATGATCCGGGTCATCTCGTCGCCGTCAAGCTCGACGACAGGACCCTCCACCTTGATCTTGGGCATGCGAATGGTTCCCCTTCAATGTTTTGATGCGTTGAGGCTATCGGACCGTCCGGTCATCAGGCGAAAAGGGACAGTATCAACGCTTTGAGCTCGTTGTTGTAGAGCAGGAGCGAGGTCAGGACCAGCACGAACCCGAACCCGGCCAGCGTGATGACGTCAACCTTCTTGCTGCGGATGGACAGCTGCCCACCGTAACCGGCGAAGCGGAGGGCGGCGGCGATCATGATGACGGCGCCCAGCGCGAACCCGCCCCAGCGCGGGTTCACGAAAAAGATCACGAGCACGCCGACGACCGCACCCGCCAGAATCAGCGGGTACGGCCCCCAGCTCTCACGCTTGGTCCCGTGGCTCAACGTTCCTCTAGTGGCTTCCACTTCTGATCGGTCTCACCGATGTACTCACTGTCGGGCCGGATCAGCCTATTGTCTGCGTGCTGCTCTATGACATGGGCAGTCCAGCCAGACATTCGGCTGATCGAGAAGACCGGCGTGAAAAGGTCCGTCGGGATCCCGAGGTAGTGGTAGACCGAAGCCGCGTAGAAGTCGACGTTGGGGTAGAGGCCCTTCGTCTCGAAGACGACCTCCTCCATCTCCTTGGACATCCGGTAGTAGGTGTCGTCGCCGCCGGCCTCGGCCAGCTCGGCGGACATCTTGCGCAGATGGGTCGCGCGCGGGTCCTCGGTCTTGTAGACGCGGTGCCCGAAGCCCATGATCTTCTCGTGGGCCGCCAGCTTGTCACGTACGACCTGGGCCACCTGGCCCGGAGGGATCGACTCCAGCAGCTTCATGACCTGCTCGTTCGCCCCGCCGTGCAGCGGGCCCTTGAGGGTGCCGATGGCGGCGACGATCGCGGAGTGCATGTCCGAGAGGGTCGCGGCGCAGACGCGGGCGGCGAACGTGGAGGCGTTCATGGTGTGGTCGGCGTGCAGCACCAGGCACTCGTCGAAGATCTCGACCGCCCGGGGGTCGGGGACGCGGCCGGTGACCTCGTGCAGGAAGTTCGCGGCGATGCTGAGCGACGGGTCGGGCTCGGGAACGCTCCCGCCGGTACGGGCGGCGTGGTAGCGGGCGACCAGCAGCGGTTGCTGCGCGGTCAGCCGGGCCGCCTTGCGCAGGTTGGCGTCGGGGGAGATGGAGTCCTTGTCCGCGTCGTCGGCGCCGGCCAGCGAGACCAGGCTGCGCAGCGCCTCCATCGGTTTCTGCTTCTCGGCGATCTCGGCGATGTTCGCGGAAGCCAGGGCGCCCAGCTCCCGGCCCTGCGCCAGCTCGTCGACGTACGCGTCGAGCTCGGACCGGTTGGGCAGCTTGCCACGCTGAAGCAGGTGTGCGGTCTCCTCGAACGTCGCGCGACCGGCCAGGTCGTGGATGTCGTATCCACGGTAGAAGAGCCGGCCGGCCTTTCCGTCAATGTCGCTCAGCGCTGTGGACGCGGCAACGACATCGGCCAGGCCTTTCGTGGGCTTGTCCGCCATGAGTGTTTCCTCCGCTTATCTTCGTCCGAAGTCTACCCGTGAGCAGGCAAAACCGGCCTCAAAGGTCCAGACCAATTTCACGCCGGATTCTCCTTTCGGCAAAGGCGATTCCGCATCCCCTCGTTTGGGTAAGCCGGAGCTGTAGTAATAGTTACGGCGGGCTACCTGGGGAGGAACTGCCGTGCCCAGGTGGAGGCGTGCCGTTCATACGCTGCCTCACAAGGGGAGGAACCGCCAGTGGAGGGGCCGTTCATACGCATCGAGGACACTGGCGAGGTGGTCCCGTTGCGCCCCGAGATCACGACGGTCGGGAGAGGCCGGGGGGTCGACATCCGGCTCACCGATCCCAGTGTGTCTCGACTCCATGCCGAGTTCGTCAGACGAGGACCCTACCTGTACGTCGTCGACCTGGGGCTGTCCAGGAACGGCACACGGGTGAACGGCAGGCCGATCGCCCGGAGGGTCCTTGACGACGGCGACGTGGTCTCCTTCGGCGCGGCGCGGGGTCGCATCGGTGGAGTCCCCCGAGAGGACTTCACCCCGGAGGTCGAGCTGCGCAGGGCGGCGGCGCCCGAGCTGACCAGGCGCGAGGTCGACGTGCTGACCTCGCTCTGCAGGCCGGCGCTGTCGGACGAGGCGTTCGTCGCCCCGGCGACCGCGCGCGAGATCGCCGACGACCTGGTCGTGACCGAGGCCGCGGTCAAGCAGCATCTGCTGCGGCTCTACCAGAAGTTCAGGATCCCCGAGGGCACCAACCGGCGCACGCGCCTGGCCAATGAGGTCGTCGCGCTCGGTCTGGTCCGTCCGACCCCCGTGGTGCCACCACAGCGGTCGACGGGCACCCCCGCCGAGCAGCCGTCGGCGGCTGGGCGAAGGGCTTCTTGACGACGGTTCTTGGGGCCTGATCGCGACCGGGGCTTCGGCGAGGGGTTCCGGCAGCGTCGGAACCTGAGCGTCAGCGTGCCCGCGACCCACGGGAAACGGGCACGTCGCCGGCCAGGAAACCGGCCGGCGACGCTCATCGGCGAAGCATGCGCTCAGATCACCCTGAAGCCGTTGCTCGGCTTGCTTGTCCGGTTGGCCCGGTCCACCGCGACCACGTAGTAGTGGTCGCCGCGCTTCCCGTCGGCGTCCGTCCAGCGGACCTGCCGGTCGCCGGGCACGACCGCGACCAGGTTGCGGGCGTCGGCGAAGTCGCGCGAGGACGCGTTCCCGCCGAAGCGGAAGATCGCGAACTGGAACGGCTCGTCCCTGCCGGTGGCCACCGCGCGTACCTCGACCCCGCCGGGCTTGCGCAGCGCGTACGCCAGGACCGGCCTGTGCGGCGGCTCGCCGTTGGCCAGCCGGGGCAGCACGGGAGCCAGCGCGGGCCGCTGATAGTGGTCGTTGACGGCGGTCGTGATGGAGCCGATCCGGTCGACCTTGACGTCGTTGGCGTTGTACCAGATGTCGCCGCTGATCTCGGGGTGGTCCCGGTTGAGCGTCAGGTGGGCGGACAGCTCACCGGGGGCCTGCCACTGGGCCACCTGGGCCGGGTCGCCCGCCTTGTAGGCGGCCTGGCCGATCCACAGCAGCGTGTTGGTGCCGCTCGCCACGTCGGACCACCAGGGCACGAGCTTGGAGTAGTCGGCCGGCGGCTGCCCCATGTACCAGTAGAGCTGCGGCGCGATGTAGTCGAGCCAGCCCTTCTTGACCCAGCCGCGGGTGTCGGCGTGCAGGCTGTCGTACGACTGGCCGCCGTTGGTGTCCGAGCCGAGCGGGTCGGAGGCCTTGTTGCGCCAGATGCCGGACGGGCTGATCCCCCACGCGATCTCCGGCTTGGCCGCCAGGACGCGCTGCTGCATCTCCTGGACCATCAGGTCGACGTTGTTGCGCCGCCAGGTGGCCAGGTCGGGGAAGCCGGCGCCGTACTTGGCGAACGTGGCGCTGTCGTCGAAAGCCGTGGTGTTCGTGGGGTAGAAGTAGTCGTCGAAGTGCAGGCCGTCGATGTCGTAGCGGGTGATCGCGTCCATCATCGCGTCCTGGCAGAACTTCCGTACCTCCGGCAGGCCCGGGTTGTAGTACAGCTTGCCGCCGAACGGCAGGATCCAGTCGGGGTGCTTGCGCCCGGGGTGGTCGGGGTGCAGCTTGGCGGGGTCGGGCTGCATCGAGACGCGGTACGGGTTGAACCAGGCGTGGAAGGCCAGGCCGCGCTTGTGCGTCTCCTCCACGGCGAAGCCGAGCGGATCATAGCCGGGGTCCTGACCTTGGGTTCCGGTCAGATACTGTGACCAGGGCTCGAACGGTGACGGCCAGAACGCGTCCGCGGTCGGCCTGATCTGCACGAACACCGAGTTGAGCTTGCGCTGCACGGCCACATCCAGCCAGGCGACGAACTCGGCCTTCTGCTCGTCGGCGGTCAGCCCTGGCTTCGACGGCCAGTTGATGTTGACCACCGAGGCGATCCACATACCGCGCATCTGACGCAACGGCGGCACGTAGTCCTGCGCCAAGGCAGGCATCGGAACGGCGGTGGCGGCGGCAGCGAGGGCGAGGCCCTTCAAGAGAGTCCGTCTGCTCGGCATGGGGGGTGGCCTCTCGGAAAGTGGTTGTATCGAAGGCGACGATGACAGAAAATTACCTTCAGATCAACAACCGTGAAGGAAAGTGCCGATGAGCGGTGACCTGTCCAGACTGGCGATGACAGTGTTGCACCCAGGGTACGAGGGGACCTCGGTCCCCGACTGGCTGCGCCGCGCGCTGGGCGAGGGTCTGGGCGGGGTTGTCCTGTTCGCCCGCAACGTCATAGATGCGCAACTCGTACGGCATTTGCGCGCCGAGAACCCGGACACCGTCGTCGCGATCGACGAGGAGGGCGGCGCGGTCACCCGGCTGGAGGTCCAGGCCGGCAGCTCCTTCCCCGGCAACCGGGCCCTGGGTGTGGTGGACGACGTGACGCTCACCGAGCGCGTGGGCCGCCAGATCGGCCGGATGCTCGGCGAGCTGGACATCACGCTCGACTACGCGCCCGACGCCGACGTGAACTCCAACCCGGCCAACCCCGTCATCGGCATCCGCTCCTTCGGCCCCACGCCCGACCTGGTCTCCCGGCACACGGTCGCGTACGTGAACGGCGTCCAGGGCGCGGGCGTGGCCACGTGCGCCAAGCACTTCCCCGGCCACGGGGACACCGTCACCGACTCCCACCTGGCGCTGCCCACCGTGCACGCCTCGCGCGAGGTGCTCTTCGCGCGCGACCTGCCGCCGTTCCGCGCCGCGATCGCCGCCGGGGTGCGCTCGATCATGTCGGGCCACCTGCTCGTCCCCGCTCTCGATCCGTCGATGCCGGCGACGCTGAGCCGTACCGCCATGACCGAGCTCCTGAGGGGCGAGCTCGGCTTCGACGGGATGCTCGTCACCGACGCGATCGAGATGCAGGCGGTGGCCGCCATGTTCACGCCGGGCGAGATCGCGGTGCGGGCCCTGGGCGCGGGCGTGGACGCCATCTGCGTGGGGCTGGCCACCGAGGAGAGCCTGCACGCGATGCGCGACACGATCGTGGCCGCCGTACGCGCCGGGGAACTGCCCGAGGAGCGGCTCGCGGAGGCGGCCGCGCGGGTGCTCACGCTCTCCCAGTGGTACGGAGCACAGGCGGCGCTGCGCGACAAGGCCCGCGGCGACGTGGACGAAGGCGTGGGCCTGGAGGCGGCCAGGGCCGCGCTGACCACCTCCGGCACCGCCAGGCTCGACCGCGCCCCGCTGGTGGTCGAGGTCAACACCCGCTTCAGCAAGGCCGTGGACCCCTCGACTCCGACCGGCATCACGGCGGCCCTCACCGCCCTCCTGCCGAACACGGCCCGGCTGCAGCTCGAACCCATGGGCGACCTGCCGGACCTGGCGGCCGACGGGCGGCCGGTCGTGCTGGTGGTGCACGACGCCGCCCGGTACGACTGGGTGCGTTCGACGGTGGCCAAGGCGCTGGCGGTGCGGCCCGACGTGATCGTGGTGGACACCGGCGTGCCGGCGCCGCCCGGCGGGGCCGTCCACCTGGCCACCCACGGCATCTCCCGCGTGTCCGCACAGGCGGCGGCAGAATGGCTGACCCAGTGACCGCCGAACCCGCGAACCCGGTCGCCGCCGTACGCGCCGTGCTGCCCTCGCTCACCCCGGCGGCGCAGTCCATCGCCCGCATCATCCTGGACGACCCCGGGCTGGTGGTGCGCAGCACGATCACCGAGTTCAGCGCGGTCTCCGGGACGAGCGAGGCCACCATCGTGCGCACGGCCCGGGCCCTCGGGTTCGCGGGATACTCGCAGATGCGCTTCGCCCTGGCGGCGGCGGTGGCCAAGGAGCCGGAGCGGCTGGTGCCCGGCGACCTCGGGCCCGACGACCCGCTGACCGACGTGATCGCCAAGGTCGCCCGCGCCGAGTCGGAGGCGCTGGCCGACACGGCCGCGCAGCTCGACCCCGACCAGCTGGGCGACGTGGTGAAGGCCATCTCGGTGGCGCGGCGGGTGGACGTGTACGGGGTGGGGGCCTCGGGGCTGGTGGCGGCGGACATGTCGCAGAAGCTGCTGCGGATCGGGCTGTCCAGCCATCCGTTCAGCGATGCGCACCTGGCTCTGACCAGCGCGGCGCTGCTCAAGGAGACCGACGTGGTGGTGGCGATCAGCTGCAGCGGGGAGACGCCCGACGTGCTGGTGCCCGCCCGCACCGCGGCCGACACCGGGGCGCTGGTCGTGGGCATCACCAACAACCCCCGGTCGTCGCTGGCGGAGCTGGCCGATCACACGCTGGTGTCGGCGGGGCGGGAGACGGCCTTCCGGCCTGGGGCGCTGGCCAGTCGGATCAGCCAGTTGTTGATCGTGGACTGCATCTTCGTGGGGCTGGCGCAGCGGACGTACGACACGGCCGACGCGGCCATCCGGGCCACCCGGGACGCCACGGACCGCTACCGCAACCGCTGACCCACCGGCCCCGACGCGACCCCCGACGTCGGTTGCCGTCCCTTGGGAGGGATCCCGTCGAGGCGGGTGGCCGAAGCGACCGCCGACGTCGCGGGCAGGGGTCAGGCGCGGGCGACCGACAGGGCGGCCAGGTCGGCCTCGATCTTGGCGGCCGTGGCCAGCAGCGGCGGCAGGAGGTCGCGGCGGGCCGCCTGCAGGGTCGTACGGCTGGCGTGGGTCGAGACGTTCACGGCGGCCACCGTCCGCCCCGAACGGTCGCGGATCGGCGCGGCGATCGAGCGCAGCCCCTCCTCCAGCTCCTGGTCCACCATCGCCCACCCCCGCCCGCGCACCTTGTCCAACTCGGCCCGCAACGCGGCCGGCAGCACGATCGTGTGCGAGGTGAGGCGGCGCAACGAGGCCCCCTCCAGGTACGCGTCCAGCTCGTCCGGCGGGAGGGCGGCCAGCAGGACCCGCCCCATCGACGTGCAGTACGCGGGGAACCGGGTCCCGATGCTGATTGTCACCCGCATGATCCGCGCCGTCGCCACCCGCGCCACGTAGACGACGTCCTCCCCGTCCAGCACCGCCACCGAGGCCGACTCGTGCACCTCGGCCGCCAGGCGTTCCAGGTGCGGGTCGGCGACCTCGGGCAGCGACAGGCTCGACAGGTACGCGTACCCCAGCTCCAGCACCCGGGGCGTGAGCGAGAACAGCCGCCCGTCGCTGCGCACGTACCCCAGGTCCTCGAGCGTGAGCAGGAATCGCCTGGCCGCGGCCCTGCTGAGGCTGGTCGCGCGGGCCACCTGGCTGAGCGTCAGCTCAGGGTCGGTGGCGCTGAACGCCCGGATCACCGCGAGCCCCCGGGCCAGCGACTGCACATGATCAACCATCGTGATCCCCTTGACATGAGCTGGCAAGAGCGTAGGTTCCGCGATACGGGATTGTTCGGTCAGAGAATACATGTGCGCATCGCGAACAAATAGGAGCAGCCGTGCGTCGCGCTCTCATCGTCCTCGCCGCCTTGTTCACGGCCGCCTGCGGCGGCGCCCAGCCCTCGACCTCCCCCGGCCAGGCCAAACAGGCAGACAAGGTCAACGCCGGAGTGATCGCGATCGTCGACACCGCTCCGATCCACCTCGGCAAGGCCAAGGGCTTCTTCACCGAGCAGAACATCGATCTCACCATCACCCCGGTCCAGGGCGGCGCGGCCGCCGTCTCGGGGGCGGTGAGCGGGCAGTTCCAGTTCGCGTTCGCGAACACGACCTCGCTGCTGACCGCCAAGCAGCAGGGCCTCGACGTCAAGGTGGTCGCCAACGGCGTCTCCTCCACCGGTCAGCAGGGCAAGGACTTCAGCGCGGTGCTGGTCAAGCAGGACAGCCCGATCAGGACGGCCAAGGACCTGGCGGGCAAGAAGATCTCCGTCAACCAGCTCAAGAACATCGGCGACACGACCGTACGCGCCTCCGTGCGCAACGCGGGAGGCGACCCCACCGGCATCGAGTTCGTGGAGCTGCCCTTCCCGGACGCGCCCGCCGCGCTGCAGAGCGGCCGGGTGGACGCGATCTGGGTGGTCGAGCCGTTCGTCAGCCAGGCCGTCAGCCAGGGAGCGCGCCCCGTGGCCTGGAACTTCGCCGACGCCGCCCCCAACCTCACCGTCGCCATGTACTTCACCACGGGCCGGACCGACGCCGACCTGACCAGGCGGTTCACGGCGGCGATGCGCAAGTCGCTGGAGTACGCGGACGCGCATCCGGACGAGGTCAGAGAGGTGCTGAAGACGTACACCAAGATCGCGCCCGAGGTGATCGCGAAGATCAACCTGCCGAAGTGGCCCGTCGAGGTCAACAAGGCCTCCGTGCAGACCGTGGCCGACCTGGCGCTGGCCGACGGGGTGCTCAAGCAGAAGGTCGACGTCTCGGCGCTGGTGCCGTGACCGGCTCGCTCAGCAGGCTCGGACATGGGCTCGCCGGCCTCGGCGGGCTGTTGGTGCTCGCGGAGGCCGTACCGCGGCTGGGCCTGGTCGACGAGCGGTTCCTGCCGCCCGCCTCGCGCATCCTGGGCACGCTCGCCGCCGAGCTGGCCACGCCCGAGCTGTGGATCGCGCTCGGCGAGACCATGCTCGGCTGGGTGCTGGGGCTGGCGCTGGCGTTCTGCGCGGCGGTGGCGGCCGGGGTGGTCATCGGGATCGTGCCGGGCCTGCGTGCGATGACGAACTCCACCGTCGAGTTCCTGCGTCCGATCCCGTCGGTCGCGCTGGTGCCGCTGGCGACGCTGCTGTTCGGGCCGTCGCTGGGCTCGACGCTCCTGCTCGTGGTGTACGCGTCGTTCTGGCAGGTGCTCATCCAGGTCCTGTACGGCGTCGCGGCCGTGGACTCCGTGGCCTTCGACACCGCCCGGTCGTACGGGCTGTCGGCCTGGTCCAGGGTCAGGCACCTGGTGTGGCCGACGGCGCTGCCGTACGTCATGACCGGGCTCAGGCTGGCGGCGGCGGTGGCCTTCATCCTGGCGGTGACGGCCGAGCTCGTGATCGGCAGCCCCGGGCTGGGCGCCGAGATCCAGGTGGCGCAGAGCAGCGGGGCCGTCCCGACCGTGTACGCGCTGATCGTGCTGGCCGGGCTGGTCGGCATCGGGGTGAACGCGGCCGTGCGGCTCCTGGAGCGCCGGGTGCTGGCGTGGCATCCGAGCGTCCGGTCGGAGGTGGCCGCATGATGCGGGTCGTCAGGCTGCTCGCCCTGCCGGTGGCGCTGGTGCTGGTCTGGTGGGCGGTCAGCGGGAGCTCGTTCTACCTGCCGAGCCCCGGCCTGGTCGGGCAGGCGTTCGCGGAGACCTGGTTCTCCGAGCGGGTGGTCGGGGACGTGCTGCCGAGCGTGGGACGGCTGCTGGCGGGCTACGCGGTGGCGGGGCTGCTGGGCGTGGGCCTCGGCGTGCCGATCGGGCTGTCGCCGCGGCTGCGGGCCACGCTCGAACCGGTGCTGGAGTTCTTCAGGGCAGTCCCGCCGCCGGTGCTGGTGCCGCTGATCATGTTGCTGGCCGGGATCGACACCCCCATGAAGGTGCTGGTCATCGTCTCGGGCTGCCTGTGGCCCATTCTCCTGAACACCGTGGAGGGCGTACGGGCGCTGGACGAGGTGCTCGCCGACACCTGCCGCATGTACGGCGTACGCGGAACCGCCAGACTGCGGCGGTTCGTGCTGCGCGGCGCCAGCCCGCAGATCATGACCGGGCTCCGGCAGGCGCTGTCCATCGGGATCATCCTCATGGTCATCAGCGAGATGTTCGCCAGCTCCAGCGGACTGGGGTTCACGATCCTGGTGTTCCAGCGGCAGTTCCAGATCGCCGAGATGTGGAGCGGAATCCTGCTGCTCGGGCTGATCGGCCTGACCCTGTCCGTCCTCTTCCGCCGCGTGGAGCGGCGGGTCCTGGCCTGGTACTACGGCAGTGGAGCCGCCCGTGCTTGAGATCTCCTCGTTGCGCAAGGTCTACGAGAGCCCCGGCCGCACCGTCGAGGCGATCCGCTCGATCACGTTCGGCGTCGGCGCCGGCGAGCTGGTGTGCGTGGTGGGGCCGTCGGGGTGCGGCAAGACCACGCTGCTGAGGTGCGTCGCCGGGCTGCTGCCGGCCAGCGGGGGCGAGGTGCGGGTGGACGACGTGCCCGTGACCGGGCCGCCGCCGCGGATGGCCGTGGTGTTCCAGGAGTACGGTCGCAGCCTCTTCCCCTGGATGACCGTGCGCGAGAACGTCGAGCTGCCGCTGAAGGAGAAGAAGGTGCCCGCCGGGCAGCGGCACGAGCTGGTCCACGGCTCCTTGAACGCGGTCGGTCTCGGCGACGCCGCCGACGCCCATCCGTGGCAGCTCTCCGGCGGCATGCAGCAGCGGGTGGCCATCGCCAGGGCGGTGGCGTACCAGCCGCAGGTGCTGCTGATGGACGAGCCGTTCGCCGCCGTGGACGCCCAGACCCGGGCGGACCTGGAGGACCTGATCCTGCGGCTGTGGCGGGACCTGGAGGTGACCACGCTGTTCGTCACCCACGACATCGACGAGGCCGTCTACCTGGGGCAACGCGTCATCGTGCTGTCCTCGTCGCCGACCGTGATCCTGGAGGACCTGAAGGTGGATCTGCCGCCCGAACGCGACCAGCTGACGACCCGCTCGTTGCCCCGGTTCGGCGAGTTGCGCGGGCATGTCTACCGGCAGATCCAGCGGGCGAGGGACCGGCGATGACGACCGTCCGGGACGCCACGTTCGACGTGCTCAGGCGGTACGGCCTGACCACGATCTTCGGCAACCCCGGCTCCACCGAGGTGACCCTGCTGACCGGGCTCCCGGACGACCTGCGTTTCGTGCTCGCGCTCCACGAGGGGTCCGTGGTGGGGATGGCCACGGGGTGGGCGATCGGGCACGAGGCGCCCGCGCTGGCCGTGCTGCACACCACGGCCGGGCTGGGGAACGCGGTGGGGGCCATCGCCACCGCCCGGGTGAACCGGGTACCGCTGGTGATCCTGGTCGGGCAGCAGGACCGGCGGCATCTGGCGCTGGAGCCGTTCCTGACCGGGCACCTGAGCGGGCTGGCCGGGGACTATCCGGTGCGGGTGGACCAGCCGGTACGCGCGCAGGACGTGCCCGGGGCGGTGGCCCGGGCCTTTCACGAGGCGACGACCTTCCGCGGGCCCGCGCTGGTCGTGGTGCCGATGGACGACTGGGAGGCGCCCTTCTCGGGCGAGACGGTGGCGGCGCCCGCGCGGATGGTGCGGCCCGCCGGCATCCCGGACGATGACCTCGCGCCGCTGGTGGAGCTGCTGTCGGAGGCCCGGTCGCCGGCGATCGTCGCGGGCGCGGGGGCCGGGTGGGAGGCGCTGGTCGCGCTGGCCGAGCGGCTCGGGTGTCCCGTGTTCCAGGAGTCGTTCGGGGGGCGGGCCGGGTTCCCGCAGGACCATCCGCTGTACGCGGGGGTGCTGCCCGCCGACCGGGTTCGGCTGCGGGAGGCGCTGGCGGGGCACGACGTGGTGCTCGCGGTGGGGGCTCCCGTCTTCCGGCAGTACCCGTACGTGCCCGGTCCCCTGGTGGCAGCGGGGACGTCGGTCGCGGTGATCACGGACGACCCGGCCGAGGCGCATCGCAGCCCGGCCGACCTGGCCTACCTCGCCTCGCCGTCGGCCGTCTGCGCCCGGCTGGCCGCTCTGCTCCCCTCATCGTCACCGGCCGCGGGACGGGCTCCCGCGCCGGACATCCCCGAACCGCCGTCAGCGGGACGTGCTCCCATGGCGGACATTCCCGAACTGCCCGCTGCGGGGCGGCCGTTGCGGGCGGCGCACGTGCTGCGCGAGCTGGCGCTGCGGCTGCCCGCCGACACCGTGCTCGTCGAGGAGACCCCCTCGTCCCGCCCCGACCTGCACCGGCTCGTACCCGCCAGGACCCCGCTCGGCTTCCTGTCGGCGGCCATGGGCGGGCTCGGGTTCGCCGTGCCCGCCGCGGTGGGCCTGCGGATGGCGCTCCCCGACCGGCCCGTGGTCGCCGTCGTGGGCGACGGGTCGGCCCTCTACGGAGTGCACGGGCTCTGGAGCGCCACGCACTACCGGGTGGGCGCGCTGTTCGTCGTGCTCTCCAACGGCCGGTACGCGATCATGGACCGGCTGGCCGACAAGCAGGGCGGCAAGGCGCCGTGGCCGCCGTTCACCGAGGTGGACATGGGCGGCCTGGCCAGGTCTTTGGGCTGCCCCGCCAGGCGGGTGGACTCGTACGACGAGCTGACGGCGGCCCTCGACGAGGTGCTGCCGTCGCTCGCGGCCCGCGAGGAGCCCCTGCTGCTCGACGTGACCGTGACCGTGGATCCGGACTTCCAGCCTTAGGAGGCTCACCATGACGTTCCTCGACCCCAAGATCTGGACGGGATCGATCTTCGACGGCGGATGGACGGCCTCGCGCGCCGGTGACGCGCCCGTCACCGAGCCCGCCACCGGCGACGAACTCGGCCGCGCGGGCACCGCCGGCGCCGACGACGTGGCGGCCGCCGCCGTACGGGCCCGGTCGGAGCAGCGAGCGTGGGCCGCCACGCCGTACGAGGAGCGGGCGGCGCTGCTGCGGCGGGCCGGACGGCTGTTCGAGGAGCACGCGCAGGAGATCCAGGACTGGATCGTCAGGGAGTCCGGCGGCGTGCCGGGCAAGGCCGGGTTCGAGACGCACGTGGCGGCGCAGGAGTGCTACGAGGCGGCGGCGCTGGCCTCGCAGCCCCTGGGCGAGGTGCTGCCGACGGCCCGCAAACGGCTCAGCTTCGCGCGGCGGGTGCCGGTCGGGGTCGTGGGGGTGATCGCGCCGTTCAACTTCCCGCTGATCCTGGGCATCCGGTCGGTCGCCCCGGCGCTGGCGCTGGGGAACGCGGTGGTGTTCAAGCCGGACCAGCGTACGGCCGTGTGCGGCGGGTTCGCGATCGCGCGGGTCTTCGAGGAGGCCGGGCTGCCGAGCGGGCTCCTGCACGTGCTGCCCGGCGGTCCCGAGGCCGGTCAGGCGCTGGTCGCCGACCCGAACATCCCCGTGATCTCCTTCACCGGCTCCACCGCCGCCGGGCGCAAGGTCGGCGAGGCGGCGGCGCGCCTGCTCAAGCGGGTCCACCTGGAGCTGGGCGGGAACTCGGCGCTGGTCGTCTTCGACGACGCCGACCTCGGGGCCGCCGCGTCGGCGGGCGCGTGGGCGTCGTTCTTCCACCAGGGGCAGATCTGCATGACCTCGGGACGGCACCTCGTGCACGAGGCCGTGGCCGAGGAGTACGTCGAGCGCCTGGCCGCCAAGGCCACGGGGCTGCCGGTGGGCGACCCCGCCACCGGGCAGGTCGCGCTCGGGCCCCTGATCGACGCCGGGCAGCGCGACCGGGTGCACCAGCTGGTCACCGCGAGCGTCTCCGCCGGGGCCCGGCTCGCCGCCGGGGGGACGTACGAGGGGCTGTTCTACCGGCCGACCGTGCTGGCCGAGGTGCCGGTGAGCGCGCCGGCGTACGCGGAGGAGGTGTTCGGGCCGGTGGCGCCGGTGACGACGTTCTCCACGCTGGAGGAGGCTGCGGCGCTGGCCGCGGACTCGGAGTACGGTCTGTCGCTGGGCATCCTCACGCGGGACGTGATGAAGGGGATGGCGCTGGCCGACCTGGTGCCGACGGGGATCGTGCACATCAACGACCAGACCGTGGACGACGAGGCCGTGGCACCGTTCGGCGGGGTGGGGGCCTCGGGGACGGGGGCGCGGTTCGGCGGCACCGGGGCGAACGTCGACGCCTTCACCGAGACGCAGTGGGTCACCATGCAGGGGGACATCGCCACGTACCCGTTCTAGGGGTGTGCGGCCGGCGCGGGGCGCCGGCCGCACGTACGTCGAGAGCGTTCAGCAGCTCATAGGGAGCGCTCGGCGGCCTCCACCACGTTGGACAGGAGCAGAGCGCGGGTCATGGGCCCGACGCCGCCCGGGTTGGGCGTCAGGAACCCCGCGACCTCCGCCACGTCGAGCGCCACGTCACCGGCGATCTTGCCGTTGACGCGGGAGACCCCCACGTCGAGGACGGCCGCGCCGGGCTTGACCATGTCACGGGTGATCAGACCGGGTACGCCCGCCGCCGCCACCACGATGTCCGCCCGGCGAACGTGTCCGGCCAGGTCCTGGGTGCCGGTGTGGCAGAGGGTCACGGTGGCGTTCTCGCTGCGGCGGGTGAGCAGCAGGCCCAGCGAACGGCCCACCGTGATGCCGCGCCCGACCACGGCCACCTCGGCGCCCTTGATCGGCACGCCGTACTCCTGCAGGAGCAGCACGATGCCGTACGGGGTGCACGGGAGCGGAGCGTCGACCATGTGGACGAGGCGGCCCAGGTTGATCGGGTGGAGGCCGTCGGCGTCCTTGGCCGGGTCCATGCGCTCGAGCAGGGCCATCGCGTCGAGGTGCTTGGGGAGGGGGAGCTGGACGATGTAGCCGGTGCACTCGGGTGAGGCGTTGAGCTCGTCGATGGCCGCCTCGACCTGCGCCTGGGTGGCGGTGGCCGGGAGGTCGACGCGGATGGAGGCGATGCCCACCTCGGCGCAGTCGCGGTGCTTGCCCGCGACGTAGATCTGGCTGCCGGGGTCGTCACCCACGAGAACGGTGCCCAGGCCGGGCGTGATGCCGCGTTCCTTGAGCGCGGCCACTCGGGTCGTGAGGTCTGCCTTTATCTTGGCGGCGGTCGCCTTGCCGTCGAGTTTCACTGCGCTCATGCGGCAATCCTTCCACGTCCCCTCACGCCCTCAACACGCCACTCCCAACAGCTGCCACCTGCCCTTGCCCCCGAGAGCCCATCCCAGGCCGCCCCACGGTTGGCCCTGGGCCGGGCATCCACAAGTTATCCACAGAAACCAGGTAGCCAGCCCCAGTTATCCACAGGCAATCGTTGACATCGTTGTCATTGATCTTGGAAGGGCTTAGTGTTGCGGGCGCCAGCAACATGCGCGCCAAGAAGGTCGAACTCGTGCCCGGACTCGAACACCCTGGCGGCCCCCGCCAGCCCGACAACCACCACAAACATTGATGAACTACGTACTTGCCATCGACATCGGAGGGACCAAGCTCGCCGCCGCACTGGTGGACGAGGAAGGTTCCGTGTTGCGTTCCGGTACACGGCCCACGCCGCGTACGGACGTCATGTCCGCCCTGGCGGCCCTCATCACGGAAGTGACCGAGGGCGGCCCGCCGCCGGAAGCCGTCGGGATCGGATGCGCCGGACCGCTGGACCTGACCGCCGGGACGGTGAGCCCGGTGAACATGCCCAGCTGGCGCGGATTCCCCTTGCGTGAGGAGGTGCGGAAGCTGACAGGGCTGCCCACCGTGCTCGCCGGCGACGCACAGTGCTTCGCGCTCGGCGAGCACTGGTTGGGAGCGGGACGCGACAGTACGTCCCTGCTCGGCATCGTCGTGTCCACCGGGATCGGCGGCGGATTGGTGATCGACGGCATGCCGCTCCTGGGACCGACCGGGAATGCCGGACATGTCGGTCACATGTCCATCGACCCCAACGGCGAGCGGTGCGAGTGCGGCGGCCGGGGCTGTGTCGAGCGCTACGCCAGCGGACCCAACCTCGCCCGCTGGGCCTTGGACAACGGCTGGTCCCCCGCCCTCGATGGACCTGACGAGAAGGCGGACGCCCGAGCGCTCGCCAGGGACGCGGCAGCGGGCGATCCGGTCGCGGTGGCGGCGTTCGAACGCGGCGCGCGGGCGCTGGCCGGAATGATCGCCTCAACGGCGGCCGCGGTCGAGATCACCACGGTGGTCATCGGGGGTGGCGTGTCGGCGGCCGGGAAGGTGCTGTTCGATCCGCTGGAGCGCATCCTCGATGACGTGGCCGGGCTGGCGTTCGTCCGGGCGGTGCAGGTCCATCAGAGCACCCTTGGCGTGGACGCAGCCCTGGCGGGAGCAGCCCGTTTGGCGTCTATGGCCCATTAGAACGCCTCTTGCCGGTACGCGATCGATCGATGGCGTGCCGGCGGGAGCGCCGATCACGTTCAGCCCATGGGGGGTGCCGACCGTGTTCAGCCCGTGGGGGTGGAGCGGTGGGTTACTCGCGTTCGGCGGCCTGAGCCTCGCGGCGTTCGATGATCCGGCGGGTGATCGGGATGATCTCCACCACGCGGCTGCCGAGGTAGGCCCCGATCAGGGCGAGCACCAGGAGGACGAAGGGGCTGGTGGCAATGCCGTTCATGGTGACGAAGACCTGCAGGATCAACTCGAGCAAGAGGGGCTCCGTGGGATTGGGCGAGCTAGGGGTGGCACTCAGGGTAACCGCAGCCGGCGTGTGCTTGCCCATAAAACGGCCAAACGACAACATGATCGTCAATGCCACTCTTTAGCGGACGATTGAGACGACATCGGACGATCATCACGCAATGAGCGCCGGGACCGCCGCCTCGTGGGCGTCGACAAATCCGGCGCCCCTCGCACGGCGATCGTCCCGCCCTGGGTAACACCGTGATCCCCACCGTGAGCGACACCGCGGCCCCCGCCGTACTCAGCGAATGCCCGAGGGAGGCGGCGAGCCCTCCGTGCACGACGGCCCCTTCCGAGCGAGGTGATGGTGTCCGCCGTACCCGACGAACGCCCCAGGCGGCACGGAGGTCCCCTGCCTCGCCCTACGAACCCCGAGCGGCACGGAGGTCCTCGCACGGCCACCGGGGTGAGGTGAGGGCCAGAGGCGGGTTCTGGCCCTGAGGTGGTGAAGGTGCGGGTTGCCGTGGGTGGGTTAGTGGAAGAAGTGGCGGGTGCCGGTGAAGTAGAGGGTGATGCCGGCCTTTTCGGCGGCCTCGATGACTAGTTCGTCCCGGATTGAGCCGCCGGGCTCCACGATGAACCGGACGCCCGCGTCGATCAGCACCTGGGCCCCGTCCGGGAACGGGAAGTACGCGTCCGAGGCCGCGACCGCCCCCTCCGCGCGCTCGCCCGCCCTGGAGACCGCCAGGCGGCACGAGTCGACCCGGTTGACCTGGCCCATGCCCACGCCCACCGTCGCCCCGTCGCTGGCCAGCAGGATGGCGTTGGACTTCACCGAGCGGCAGGCGCGCCAGGCGAACTCCAGGTCCGCCAGCTGCTCGGGCGAAGCCGGGGTGCCGGTCTTGAGCTCCCACTGCGCGGCCGAGTCGCCGGACGCGTCCACCTTGTCCACGGACTGCGCCAGGACGCCGCCGTCGATCTCGCGGAGCTCCACCTGCCGCGACGGCCCCTCCGGGCACTCCAGCAGGCGCAGGTTCTTCTTGGCCCGCAGGACCTCCAGCGCCTCCGCCGCGTAGGACGGCGCGATGACGACCTCGGTGAAGATGTCGGCGATCTGCCGGGCCAGCTCGGCCGTGACCTCGCGGTTGACGGCGATCACGCCGCCGTACGCCGAGACGGGGTCGCACGCGTGCGCCTTGCGGTGCGCCTCGGCCACGTCGGCGCCGATGGCGATGCCGCACGGGTTCTGGTGCTTGATGATGGCCACGCACGGCTCACTGAAGTCCCAGGCGGCCCGCCAGGCGGCGTCGGAGTCGAGGTAGTTGTTGTACGACATCTCCTTGCCGTGCAGCTGCTCGGCGTTGGCCAGCCCGCTCGTGCCGGCCGTGTAGAGGGCGGCGCTCTGGTGCGGGTTCTCGCCGTAGCGCAGCGTGGCCTTGCGCTCGTACGTCGCCCCCGTGAAGGCCGGGAACCGGTCCTCCCCGTACGTCCGCGCGAACCAGTTGGCCACCGCCACGTCGTACGAGGCCGTGTGCGCGTACGCGATGCCCGCCAGCCCCCTGCGCTCGGCCAGCGTGAAGCCGCCCTCGGTCAGCGCGTTGAGCACGTCGCCGTAGAACCCGGGGTCGACCACGACGGCGCAGGTGTTGTGGTTCTTGGCGGCGCCGCGGATCATGGCGGGCCCGCCGATGTCGATCTGCTCGACGCACTCGTCGTCGGACGCGCCGGAGGCCACCGTCTCCTGGAACGGGTAGAGGTTGACCACGACCAGCTGGAACGGGTCGATCTCCAGCTCCTCCAGCTGGGACACGTGGTGCGGCTTGGTGACGTCGGCCAGCAGGCCGGCGTGCACGCGCGGGTGCAGCGTCTTGACCCGCCCGTCCAGGCACTCCGGGAACCCGGTGAGCTGCTCGACCTTGGTCACCGGGATCCCGAACGACGAGATCGCGGCAGCCGTGCCACCGGTCGAGACGATCTCCACCCCGGCGCCGTCGAGGGCTCTGGCCAGCTCCTCGAGCCCGGACTTGTCGTAAACAGCGATCAGCGCGCGCCGGATGGCGATGCGTGTCACGTGGATTCCCCTCCTGTTAGGTTGCCGATGCGGACCTGGCGTCCGCTGACCGTCCAGCCCTCGCGAGCCATCCGGCCGACGATCTCGACGAGCAGGCGCCGCTCGACGGTCTTGATGCGCTCGTGCAGGACCGCCTCGTCGTCGTCCGGGAGCACGGACACCGCCTCCTGGGCGACGATCGGACCGGTGTCAACGCCGGAGTCGGCCAGCATCACCGTGCAGCCGGTCACCTTGACCCCGTGGGCGAGCGCGTCCCGCACGCCGTGCGCGCCGGGGAACGACGGCAGCAGCGCCGGGTGCGTGTTCAGCACGGGAAAGGCGTCGAGGGTCGGCGGCCCCAGAATTTTCATGAAACCCGCCGACACCACCAGGTCAGGCTCGTACGCGGCGATTCTGGCCGCGATGGCGGAATCCCATTCCGCCCGCGTCGCATAATCGCTCAATTTTTCAACGAAAGTTGGGACTTGTGCCCTCGTTGCCCTGGCCAGCCCTTCGATCCCATCCCTGTCCGCACCGACCGCGACCACGCGAACCCCGTACGACGGGTCGGCGGAAGCGTCCAGCAGGGCCTGTAGGTTGGTTCCAGAGCCGGAGACGAGGACGACGAGCCGCCCAGCCTTAGACACGCACACTCCAATAAGGAAACAGGGTGGGGGTGTCAGAATATCGGTTCCTCGCCCGGCGACGCAGAGGAGGTCAGGTGTCGACACCGGTGCAGGCACCGGCAGGCCAGCAGCCCGCCGATTCGGCGGGTCGCCGAGCGATCTGGTTGTCCATCGCAGCGCTGGCCATGACGTTCATGTTGCCGCTCGCAGGCCTGGTCATGGCGCTGTTCGCGCTCGTGGCGGGGATCCGGGCGCTGCCGCTGCTGAAGTCCGCGGGCCGCTCCACAGGCGTCGCCGTGGGCAGCATCACGATCTCCTCGATCGCGCTGGCGCTGTCGGCCATGGCCACGGGGATGCAGCTTTACCTGATGGACGAATACTCGGCCTACCAGGAGTGCATGAAGGGCGCGGGGACCGTTTCGGCGCAGGGCGAGTGCTTCACGCAGTTCAGGGACGCGGCCCAGCGCAAGCTGCCCGCCGACGTGCTGCAGCTGCTCGGCACCGTGCAGCCCTGAGCCGGACGCGGGTCAGTCGCGGTCCCAGGCGTACGGGTCGAGGTAGATGACGTGGCCGCCGCGGTCGTCCGACTCGTCCACGATGTCCTTGCGGGGCGGACGGTCGGGCTGCGGCAGGCGCGGGCGGGCCTGGGCCAGCGTCTCTGCCTCGGCTGAGGCGTGCTCGTCCTGCCAGTCGTCCCGGATGACCGGGATCTCCTGAGTGTCGGCCTCGGTGGCGTCCATCCAGTGACCGGGCAGCGGGCGCGGGTCCGACTCGGCCAGGCCGACCTTGCTCGCCGCCTTGGCGATGGCGGCCCCGGCCTTGCGTACGGGGGCGGCCGCCTTGTCGAGCGGCGTGCGGGCGCGCTTGTTGAGCAGCAGCAGGTTGGCCACGCCGGCGGAGATGCCCGCGGCCACGCCGACCTCCACCGCGACGGAGAGCGCCACCTCCCAGGGCGAGGGCCCGATGGTGGCCAGCCGCCCGCCGCCGATGGGCCCACCGGAGAGTGCCGCCAGCAGTCCCGCCACGAGCCCGGTGACGACCCCGCTCAGGAACCCCCACAGCGGCGCCGCCTCGTAGGAGGGCGACGGCGAGATCCGGGCCACCATGACCCCCGCGACGGCCCCAGCCGCGAACGGCACCGCGACCACCGCCATCATCCACCCCGGCACGGGCCCGCTCTCCGGCAACGCCCCCAGCAGCGGCAGGCTCGGCACCGTGCCGAGCTGCACCCCCGTGGGCGCGACCAGGGTCTCGGCGCCGATCGCGAACCCGGGCCCGGCGATGTAGGACGAGGCCCAGACGACGGCGTTCAGCAGGTAGAGGAGCTGCAACAGCAACAGCAGCACGCCGCCGACGAGCCCCGGTGAGAGCACGTCGGACAGCTCCTTGACCTGCCCGAAGTTCAGCACGATGGCGACCAGCACCAGCGCGAGCCCGGCCACGAGCAGCAACGCCGTGGCGACCGCCGTGCCGACGGTGAGCGCGCGCACCCGCTCGGGCAGCAGCCGCAGCATCACCCGCCAGGGCCCGATCATCCGCGCCGTGGCCAGCGATCCCGCCAGGAAGGCCAGCACGAAGTGGCTGAGCAACGCCTCGCCGATGAACGGCTGCGTGATCTCGTTGCTCGCCGCGAGCGCGATCAACCCCGCGAGCAGCGCGTACGGCGCCGCCAGCGACACCCCAGCCTGGACGACCACGGCGAGCTGGGCACGGCGACGGGCCCCGGCCTGCTCCTTGGGGCTGTTCTTCGGCAGCCGGGCGGGCAGCCGCAGCCGCAGGTCGGCGTCGCGGGCCATCCACCGCCCGGCACGGTAGAGGAGCACGGCGGGCAGCACGATCAGCCCCAGCGGCAGCAGCCCGACCCGCCCGCCCTGGATCGCGAACCCGGCGTGGTGCGCGGCCAGCCAGAGCTGCGCCGCCGTACGGAACACTCCCGGCAGCCCCGTGCCCAGCGTGCCGCGCGGCGCGGCGATCCAGCCGACGAGGGTGAGCGTGGTGAGCGCGGCCAGCCCGACGCCCAGCGTGGCGGCGGCGGCCAGCATCCCGGACACGGGTAGCGGCCGCCTCGTCTCGTCGTCGTCGCCCGAGCTCCCGGGGAGCTTGCCTAGCATCGACCGGGGGGCAGCACGCAACTGGTCGAGAATCGCCGTCACAGTAGGCGATTTTCTCAAGGTTTCCCGACCGGCGCTTGGTTGACGCGCCGCCGTCCACCCACTTTGTGGCGTCGAACTACACCCGATTTGTCCTCCGGGCCCCGGACCGGCCACGGAGACGGCCCACGGGGCGGCGTAACGGCGGCCGGCCCCGCGCACCTCGTGACCGTCTCCCTGGACAGGGGCCGGCCACGTGCGGCGGGTGGGTTGCCCGCCGCAAGCGTAAAAGATGGGGAAGGGAAAGCCCCGTGCGGCGAGAACCGCACGGGGCTTTCGGAAAACGGAAACCCGTTGATCAGCGCGCCTGCATGATCTCGCGCATGAGGCGGGCGGTCTCGGAGGGGGTCTTGCCGACGCGGACGCCGACCTTCTCCAGGGCCTCCTTCTTGGCCTGGGCGGTGCCCGCGGAGCCCGACACGATGGCGCCGGCGTGGCCCATGGTCTTGCCCTCGGGGGCGGTGAAGCCCGCGACGTAGGCCACGACCGGCTTGGTGACGTGCTGCTCGATGTAGGCGGCCGCCCGCTCCTCGGCGTCACCGCCGATCTCGCCGATCATGACGATCGCGTCGGTGCCCGGGTCCTCCTGGAACGCCTGGAGCGCGTCGATGTGGGTCGTGCCGATGACGGGGTCGCCACCGATGCCCACAGCGGTCGAGAAGCCGAAGTCACGCAGCTCGTACATCAGCTGGTACGTCAGCGTGCCCGACTTCGAGACCAGGCCGATGCGGCCCGCGGTGGTGATGTCGGCCGGGATGATGCCCGCGTTGGAGGCACCGGGGGAGGCGATGCCGGGGCAGTTGGGGCCGATGATGCGGGTCTTGTTGCCCTTGGAGACGGCGTACGCCCAGAACGCGGTGCTGTCGTGGACCGGGACGCCCTCGGTGATCACCACGCACAGCGGGATCTCGGCGTCGATGGCCTCGATGACCGCGTCCTTGGTGAACGCCGGCGGCACGAACACGACCGACACGTCGGCGCCGGTCTTCTCCATGGCGTCCTTGACCGTCCCGAACACCGGCAGGCCCTCGTGCGTGATGCCGGCCTTGCGGGCGTTCACGCCGCCGACGACGCGGGCGCCGGAGGCGAGCATGCGGCGGGTGTGCTTGGTGCCCTCACCACCGGTCATGCCCTGAACGATGATCTTGCTGTTCTCAGTCAACCAGATGGCCATGGGTCACGCACCTACCGCAGCGAGCTCGGCGGCACGCTTGGCCGCGTCGTCCATCGTGTCTACCAGCTCGACCCGCGGGAGCGCGGCGTCGGCCAGGATCTGCCGCCCGAGCTGGGCGTTGTTGCCGTCGAGGCGGACCACGAGCGGGTGGGTCACAGCCTCGCCGCGGCTCTCCAGCAGCTTGAACGCCGAGACGATGCCGTTGGCGACGGCGTCGCAGGCGGTGATGCCGCCGAAGACGTTCACGAAGATCGACTTGACGCTCGGGTCGGAGAGGATGATCTCCAGGCCCGCGGCCATGACCTCGGCCGAGGCGCCGCCGCCGATGTCGAGGAAGTTCGCGGGGGACGGCTTGCCGGGGAACTGCTCGCCCGCGTAGGCCACCACGTCGAGCGTGGACATGACCAGGCCCGCGCCGTTGCCGATGATGCCGACGTCACCGTCGAGCTTGACGTAGTTGAGGTCCTTCTCCTTGGCCTTGGCCTCGAGCGGGTCCTCGGCCGCCTTGTCGGCGAGCGCCTCGTGGTCGGTCTGGCGGAAGCCGGCGTTGTCGTCGAGCGTGACCTTGCCGTCGAGGGCCTTGACCTGGCCGTCTGCCGACAGGATCATGGGGTTGACCTCGACGAGCGTGGCGTCCTCGTCGACGAAGCAGCACCAGAGCTTCTCGATGAGGTCGGCGGCGCCGTCGAGCGCCTTCTCCGGCAGGCCGCCGGCCACCGCGATCTCGCGGGCCTTCGCGCGGTCGATGCCGGTCAGCGCCGAGACCGGCACCTTGGCGACCTTCTCGGGCGCGGTGTGCGCGACCTCTTCGATGTCCATACCGCCCGCGGCGGAGCAGATGGCGAGGAAGGTACGGTTCGCGCGGTCGAGCAGGAAGGAGAAGTAGTACTCCTCCGCGATCGCGCTGGCCTCCTCGACGAGGACCTTGTGGACCGTGTGGCCCTTGATGTCCATGCCGAGGATGGCTTCGGCCTTCGTCACGGCGTCGGCCGCGTCGTCGGCCACCTTGACGCCTCCGGCTTTGCCTCGGCCACCGGTCTTGACCTGGGCCTTGACGACAACGCGGCCGGTCAGCTCCTCGGCGGCCGACCGCGCCTCCTCCACGTTGTGTGCGACGATGCCGCGTGGCACCGGGATGCCGTAGTCGGCGAAGAGCTCCTTCGCCTGATGTTCGAACAGGTCCACGAGGGTCCGTCCTCTTCCGTTTGGTCGCTCACCCTCTGCCGGGTTCGCGCCCTGCTTTTCCGACTGATGTTCGACGGCCCGGGCAACTGCGCTGACGGTCGCGTCCGCTCACCGCTCGTCGGCATCGTGCCTCGCTCTCTCACGGCGAGCTCCTAGGCTCAGGGGTGCGTGCCGGGCGTTTCCGCCGGTAAAGCCTAGCCCGAAGCTTGACCTGCACAGGTCATGGGGGCATGGTTCTTCCGCTCTGTGACGGTCATCTCACTTCTCCAGGCCGACCCTGCACGAAAAATGCACCGTTTTGGCATCGCGTGCCCCGGCTGTCGATATATGGTCGTGATCTTCTATTGGCAGGCTTCTGCTCCCTCTCCTTTTGAATCGAACGGGGAAATCGTATGAAGCGAATTCTCGCGGGCTTGGCGTTAACCACGGCCGCAGCGCTCGTTACCGCCACACCTGCCGCGCAGGCCGCGCCGGTGGACCCGGTGAAGGCGCTCAAGAAGCAGTTCGTCGCGGGGCACGGTGTACGGATCTCCGAGAAGACCCGGATGTCCATGGACGGCAAGAGCGTCGGGGTCAGCACGACGCTCGGCTCTTTCGAGTTCGGCAAGTCCGGAATCGTCGCGAGCGATGTCCGGACCCGCAGGCCCAGCAAGGACAAGAGCCTTGCGGCCGCGCTCGCCCCGCCGCGCATCATCACGGTCGGCGGCTACAGCTACGTTCAGGGCGGGCTGTTCACCGAGGACCTGCCCGAGGGCAAGAAGTGGGTTCGCTACGGCGGTGGCGAGGCGACCGGCGGCACCTACAACCAGATCCTCGACATCTTCGAGCCGAAGGTGCTGAAGACGCTGGTTTCGCGTGCCAAGAGCTTCAAGGGCGGCACGTACAAGGGCGCCCTCACGTACAGCGAACTGGCCAAGGCCTACGGCCAGAAGCTGTCCGGCACGATCGGCAAGATCAAGATTGACTACGCGCTGAAGGTCAACTCCAAGGGCCTGGTCACCGCGCTCACCTCGGGCTGGAGCCTGGACTTCGGTGTCCTGGGCAAGACCCGCTCCGAGACCGAGACCCGGTACCTCGGGTGGGGATCCAAGGTCAAGATCAAGGCTCCGGCCAAGGACCTGTGGGTCGACGTGGACGACCTCGGTGAGGACAGCGACGTTCCGCTGGAGATCCCGAACAACTCCCTGAACTCGCTCACCAACTGAGCAGCCCTCTCCGCCTCCTTCCGCCCGCCGGGTGGGAGGAGGCTTTCTCCTCACCCGACCCCTGATCCGGTGAAGGCGCTGAAGAGCCAGTTCGTGCCTGGGCACGGCGTGGACGGACACCTTCGAGTTCGGCCCGAGGAGCTGGTGACCAGCTCCGAAGAGCTCATTGACGAGATGCTGCAGGAACTGCAGATCCTCCCGACAGGCGGTCCTCAGCCCGCGCGGGCCAAGTGAGGCTGTTTGGTGTAGTCGGTCAGGCCGATGATGTTCCCCCAGGGGTCGGCGACCTCGACCGTCCACCCCGTGAACACCTCGAACGGCTCGATCCCCAGCTCATCGGCCGCCGCGCGGGCGTCGGGCACCTCCAGCCATACGCGCATGGAGCCCGGCCCGCCCTCCTGGACCCGTACCAGCAGCCCCGGGGCCTCCTCCCCGATCGCGAACAGCGCCAGCTCCCCCGTCGCGAACCTCTCCTCCAGCCCCAGCACACCCCCGTAGAACTCCCGGGCCCGCGCCAGGTCCGCGACCCCGACCAGGATGTTGTCGACGCCGAGGATCCTCATGACGCGAGCCTCGGATGGTCGCGCCAGGCGGGCATCGAGCGCATGTAGGCCCTGGTGGCCTCCTCGGCCTCAGCCCTGGCCTGGCCGGTGCGCTGGGTCTGCCACTGCACCATGCGCTCGAACCGCTCGTCGAAGTCCTGCAGCGTCCCGTCCGGCTTGGCGCACATCCGGCACCACGTGCTGTCCGGGTGACCGGGGGCGTGGTCGTCGGCGGTCCGCATGGGCATCCCGCAGCTCTGGCAGTTCACGGCTCGTCCTCTCCTGGGTCTTCGCCCCTGAGGAGCGCCCGGAGCCCCGTGACGAGCCCTTCGCGCTCCTGGGACGTCATCTGACGTACGGCCCGCGCCAGCAGGTCGTCCTCGAGCGCCCGCGGCGCGGCCGCCGCGAAGGCCGCCCGCCCTTCGTCCGTGACCCACACGAACACCCGCCGCCGGTCGCGCTCGTCCCTGATCCTGCCCACCAGGCCGCGCTCCTCGACCCGGTTGACCAGCTCGGTCGTCGCGGCCTTGGACAGTTGCAGGTGCTCGGCCAGCTCGCTCAGGGTGAGCGGCCCGGCGGCCTGCAGGTGGCCGAGCACGGCGTGCATCCTGGCGGTCAGCCCGGCCGCGATCGGTCGCTTGGACGCCTTGAACCGCCGGTAGATCGCAGGGTAGAGCCGCGCGACCTCGCGGGCCGCCTCCGCTTCTTCCATCACTTCTTTCGTGTACGAACTATTCGTGTACGAACTTTACTCCGCCGCAAGCCCGGGGTCTACCCGAGCCGGGACTCCCGCAGGCCCGCCCATTCGAGCGAATGCCTGATGCCCTCCTCGACGGAGTAGCGGGCCTGCCAGTCCAGCAGGCTGCGGGCGCGGTCGCTGCGGGTGTAGGCGCCGGCCACGTCGCCGGGGCGCGGGTCGGTCTCGACGACCTCGATCGGGCGGTCGACGACGCGGTTGAACGCCTCGGCCAGCTCGCGGACGGTGGTGCCGGCGCCGGTGCCCAGGTTGATCACGTCGACGTCCAGCTCGTCGAACCGTCGCAGCGCCGCCACGTGCGCCGTCGCCAGGTCCCAGACGTGGACGTAGTCGCGGATGCCCGTGCCGTCCCTGGTCGGGTAGCCGGTGCCGGTGATCCGGAAGGGGATGGCGTCCTCGTACGCCTCGATCATCTTGCCGAGGGCGTGGCTGGGCCGCCGCAGCTGCAGACCGGTGCGCATCTCGGGGTCGGCGCCGATCGGGTTGAAGTAGCGCAGGGAGAGGATCCTGATCGGGCGGCCTGCGGCGATGTCGGCGAACATGGCCTCGCAGACCGCCTTGGTCCGCGCGTACGGGCTCTGGGGGTCGAGGGGGGAGTCCTCGTTCACCGTGTGGTCGTCGCCCGTGCGGTAGATGGACGCGGAGGAGCTGAAGATCATCCGGGTGCAGCCGTTGCGGATCAGGTGATCGACGAACTCGAGGCTCTTGGTGACGTTCGCGCGGTAGTAGCCGATGGGGTCGGCGACGGAGTCGGGGACCACAATGAGCGCGGCACAGTGGACTACGGCCTCAATATCCGGATATTCGGCGAATATCTTGTCAATCAGCGGGCCGTCGCTGATATCCCCTTCATAGAACGCCCGCCCCTTCGCGAACTCGCGCCTGCCCGTGATGAGGTTGTCGAGAATGACGGGCTCGATCCCGGCATCGAGGCACGCCGACGCGACCGTGCTCCCGATATATCCCGCCCCGCCAGTAATCAATACACGCATCCCAGCACCGTACCTAGAGACTGAGCATGAGTTGTATATGCTCAGCCGAACGCTCCGAACGGTGTTGAGCGTTCTGGTCGCCCGCGTACGCGCCGCGTCCGGGCGGCACGGATCGTGTCCGTGGTCCGGGGATGCGGGGGCGGGGTCCCTCACGCCCGCG
>NZ_JBIUCF010000084.1:0-39687 GCF_044593615.1 Nonomuraea sp. NPDC051941 | reverse complement strand
GGGGGGGGGGGGGGCGGGGGGGGGGGGCCCCGCGGGGGGGGGGGGGGCGCCCGGGGGGGGGGCGGGGGGGGCGGGGGGGGGGGGGGGGGGCGCCCCCCCCCCCCCCCCCCGCAGTGCCGCGCCGGCGCTGAAGGAGACGAGATAGCCGAGGTCCGGATCCTCGCCGTCGCGCAGCCGCCGCAGGCAGTCGACCGCCCAGCAGCCCACCTGGGGGAGCACCAGCAGCTCCGCCATGAGCCGCGGATCGCTCTCCTGCAGCTCGGCCAGCGCGCGGAACGCGGCATCGGCGTCCGTCCCGTGCACCTGCCGCCGCACGGCCTCCACGAGCAGCTGATTCCTGTGGAGCTGGATCTCCCGGAGCCGGGTCAGCAGCTCGGAGGTGAGGTCGTCGTCGACCAGGCGGTGGCAGATCTCGTACGTCTCAGCGGCCGAACACTCGTTCAGCCATCGCACGGGACGGCACCGTTGTTGGCATCCTCCTGCCACAGCCGATCCCACGGCCCCCTTCGCCCGAGGATCTTGCTCACCAGCCCGTCGAGGGTGGCGTCGTCGAGTTCGGTCAGTTGGAGCAGCGTCATGTCAGTCAGCTCCGCAAGCCCGGTGCCAACCGCGTGAGCCGGTTCCCCCATAGAGAGTCCCTCCTAGGCTGCTGCCGAGATCATACGACGGCGCTTTGCCCGAATGAAATGCCGGTGAATACGGCTCGGTTTTCGGCCGGTGCCAAACCCGGGTGACGACCTGCTTGTGGCCACCCACAACACACACCGTGTGACTTCGTTGGTTCTACAATTGCCGCAGGTCAGAGGCATGACGAACACTGGGCCGCATGAACCTTGGCCCTGTCGACTCCTCTCAGGTCCCGCGTTTCGCCGGGCTCGCCACCTTCGCCCGCCTGCCCAGGCTCGACCAGGTCGAGCGGGCCGACGTGGCGGTCGTGGGTGTGCCGTTCGACACCGGCGTGTCCTACCGGCCCGGCGCCAGGTTCGGCCCGGCCGCGGTCCGGGAGGCCTCCCGGCTGCTGCGGCCGTACCACCCGGGGCTGGACGTCTCGCCGTTCGAGCGGGTGCAGGTGGTCGACGCCGGTGACATCGCGGCCAACCCGTTCGACATCGGGGCGGCCATCGAGAGCATCGAGGGCGCGGCGGACTCGATCGACGCCAAGCTCGTCGCGATCGGCGGCGACCACACGATCGCGCTGCCGCTGTTGCGGTCCGTGGCCAGGAAGCACGGCCCGGTGGCGCTGCTGCACTTCGACGCCCACCTCGACACCTGGGACACCTATTTCGGCGCCGAGTACACGCACGGCACCCCGTTCCGGCGGGCGGTGGAGGAGGGCCTGCTGGACACCGAGGCCGTCAGCCACGTCGGGATCAGGGGCCCGCTGTACGGCAAGAAGGACCTCGAGGACGACCGGCGGCTCGGGTTCGGCATCCTGACGGCGGCCGACGTGCTGCGGCGCGGCCTCGACGAGGTGATCGACGTGCTGCGGCAGCGCATCGGCGACCGGCCCCTGTACGTGTCCGTCGACATCGACGTGCTGGACCCGGCCCACGCCCCGGGCACGGGGACACCGGAGGCGGGCGGGCTCACCAGCCGGGAACTGCTGGAGATCCTGCGCGGCCTGGCCGGCCACAACCTGGTCGGGGCCGACGTCGTCGAGGTGGCCCCGGCGTACGACCATGCGGAGATCACCTCGGTCGCCGCCTCCCACGTGGCCTACGACCTCGTCAGCCTGCTGGCGTTGCAGGAGCAAGCATGAGCCTCACCGAGATCGAGACGTACGGGGTCGAGCGCATCCCCGACGCGGACCGCAACGCGCGCCCGATCGACCTGTTCCGGCTGGCGTTCGGAGGCGCGAACACCTTCGCCACCTGCGTGCTCGGCGCCTTCCCCATCCTGTTCGGCCTGTCGTTCTGGCAGGGGCTGGCCGCGACCGTGCTCGGGCTCGTGGTCGGCGCGCTGATCCTGGCGCCGCTGTCGCTGTTCGGGCCGCTCAACGGCACCAACAACGCCGTCTCCTCCTCCGCCCACCTGGGCGTGCACGGCCGGGTCGTGGGCTCGTTCCTGTCGCTGCTGACCGCGATCGCGTTCTTCTCGATCTCGGTGTGGTCGTCGGGGGACGCGCTGGTCGGCGGCGCCCACCTGCTGGCCGGGCTGCCCGACACCGACCTGTCGTACGGCGTCGCGTACGCGCTCTTCGCCGTCCTCGTGCTGATCGTCTGCGTGTACGGCTTCCGCTTCATGCTGTTCGTCAACAAGATCGCGGTCGCGGCGGCGTCGCTGCTGTTCGTCCTGGGGGCGTTCGCCTTCGCCGGGGACTTCGACCCGTCCTATCCCGGTACGCTCCCGGCCGGCGACCCGCTGTTCTGGCCGTCGTTCATCGGCGCGGCGCTGATCGTGTTGTCGAACCCCGTGTCGTTCGGCGCCTTCCTGGGCGACTGGTCCAGGTACATCCCGGCCACGACGCCGAAGTCCCGGGTGATGGCCGCGGCCTTCCTGGCGCAGCTCGCCACCATCCTGCCGTTCCTGTTCGGCCTGATCACCGCCTCGATCATCGCGACCAAGGCCGCCGACTACATGGACCCGGCCGCCCCCAACTACGTCGGCGGGCTGCTGGCCGTCTCGCCCGGCTGGTACTTCGTACCGGTCTGCCTGATCGCCCTGATCGGTGGCATGTCCACCGGCACGACCTCCCTCTACGGCACCGGGCTCGACTTCTCCAGCGTCTTCACCCGCTTCTCCCGGGTGCAGGCGACGGTGTTCATCGGCACGCTGTCGATCGTGTTCATCTTCATCGGCCGCTTCGCCGCGAACCTGACCCAGAGCATCTCCACGTTCGCCACGCTGATCATCACGTGCACGGCGCCGTGGATGGTGATCATGATGCTCGGCTACGTGACCCGCAGGGGCTGGTACGACCCCGAGGCGCTCCAGGTCTTCAACCGGCGCCAGCGCGGCGGCCGCTACTGGTTCGCGCACGGCTGGAACTGGCGCGGGCTGTCCGCCTGGCTCGTCTCCGCGGGCCTCGCGCTGCTGTTCGTGAACCTGCCGGGCCAGTTCGTCGGCCCGCTGGGTAACCTGGCCGGGGGAGTGGACATCTCGCTGCCGGTGGGCCTGGCCGTCGCGGGCGTGCTCTATCTGGCGCTGCTGACGGCGTTCCCGGAGCCCCGCGAGGTGTACGGTCCCGAGGGCCCGCGCCTGGTGCGCACGGCCGACACGCCGATCCTGCCCATCGTGGAGACGGTGGGCTAGCGAGTGCCCCAGGAGTAGGTCTGCTTACGCAGCTTGAGATAGACGAACGACTCCGTGGCCCGCACGGCGGGGATGGCGCGGATCTTGCTGAGGATCTCCAGCAGGTGACCGTCTCCCTCGCAGACCACCTCGACGATCACGTCGAAGGAGCCTGCCGTGAGGACCACGTAGTCGATCTCGTCGATGGCCGCCAGCTCGTCGGCCACGGCCTCCAGGTCGCCCTCGCAGTTGATGCCGATCATGGCCTGCCGCGGGAATCCGAGCGTCAGCGGGTCGGTGACCGCGACGATCTGCATGACGCCCGCGTCCTGCAGCCGCTGGACGCGCTGGCGCACGGCGGCCTCCGACAGGCCCACCGCTTTCCCGATCGCCGCGTACGGCATGCGCCCGTCGGACTGGAGCTGCTCGATGATCTGCTTGGACAGATCGTCGAGCACCACCGGCCCGGCATTGGCGTTGTTGCGGCGTACGCGGGGCGGCGTCGTCATCGACGGAATCCTCCTACTGGTCCGGCGTTACGGGTGCGTTCCCGCTGAGTTGCCGTCCTGGTGCGACATGTTGTCAGTTCCTGGCGGCCTGTCAAGCGAATTCGTAGCAATTTGGTATCTTCACCACGAAATCCCTTGTCGAGATGCACTTGCTCTGTAAGAGTCGCGGCATCTCAGCCACCCACTTGGAGGGCGCATGATCCGTCTACAGAACTTCATCAATGGTGAGTTCGTGGACGCCAAGAGCGGCAAGTTCTCCGACATCATCGACCCGTGCACAGGCGAGGCCTACCTTCAGGCCCCCGTCTCCGGCCCGGAGGACGTCGATGCCGCCTTCGCCGCCGCTGCCGCCGCGTTCGAGTCGTGGGGCAGGAGCACGCCGGGTGAGCGGGCCAACCTCCTGCTCAAGGTCGCCGACGCGATCGACGCGCGGGCCGATGAGATCAACGAGGCGGAGTGCCTCAACACCGGCAAGCCGCGGGCCCGGATGGCCGAGGACGAGACCCCGGTGGCCGCCGACCACTTCCGCTTCTTCGCGGGCGCGGCGCGCACCCTGGAGGGCCCCACGGCCGGCGAGTTCCTCGCCGAGCACACCAGCGTCATCCGGCACGAGCCGATCGGCGTGATCGGCCAGGTCACGCCGTGGAACTACCCGATGATGATGGCGGTCTGGAAGATCGCCCCGGCCCTGGCGGCCGGGAACACGGTCGTGCTCAAGCCGTCCGACACCACCCCGGCCTCCACGCTCAAGCTGGCCGAGATCCTCGGCTCGGTGCTGCCCGCGGGCGTCTTCAACGTCGTCACCGGCGACCGCGAGACCGGCGCCCTCGTGGTGAGCCACCCCACCGCCTCCATGGTCGCCATCACCGGCTCGGTCGGCGCGGGCATGTCGGTGGCCAAGAGCGCCGCCGAAGACCTCAAGCGCGTGCACCTGGAGCTCGGCGGCAAGGCCCCGGTCGTGGTGTTCGAGGACGTCAAGGACCTGCGCAAGGCCGCCTCCGACATCGCCGTCGCCGGCCTCTACAACGCCGGCCAGGACTGCACCGCCGCCTGCCGGGTGCTGGTGCACGAGAGCGTGCACGACGAGTTCGTGGCCGCGCTCGCCGAGGCCGCCGCCGCCACCGTGACCGGCGACCTGGGCAACGAGGACGCGCTCTACGGGCCGCTCAACAACGAGAACCAGCTCTCCAGGGTCCAGGGCTTCATTGACCGGGCCCCGGCGCACGCCAAGGTCCTCACCGGCGGTCACCGGGTCGGCGAGAAGGGCTACTTCTTCGCGCCGACGATCGTCGACGGTCTCAAGCAGGACGACGAGATGGTGCAGAACGAGGTCTTCGGCCCCGTGATCACCGTCCAGACGTTCGCCGACGAGGCCGACGCGCTGGCCAAGGCCAACGACGTGAAGTACGGCCTGAGCGGTTCGGTCTGGACCTCCGACCACGGCCGGGCCATGCGGATGTCCAACCGGCTCGACTTCGGCGTGGTCTGGGTCAACACGCACATCCCGTTCGTCTCGGAGATGCCGCACGGCGGCTTCAAGCACTCCGGGTACGGCAAGGACCTGTCGGTGTTCGGCCTGCACGACTACACCCGGGTCAAGCACGTCATGCACTACATCGGCGAATAGGACAGCGGCTGGGATGACTGAGCTGAATGCGATAGAGCTTGAGGACGTCGTCAAGGAGTACCTCTCGCATGGCGAGGTCGTCCAGGCGGTCAAAGGCATCACCCTGGGCATCGCCGAGGGGGAGTTCTTCTCCCTCCTCGGCCCGTCCGGGTGCGGCAAGACCACGACCATGAGGATGATCGCGGGGTTCGAACCGCCCTCGAAGGGGCTGGTGCGGCTGCACGGCAGGGACGTCACGGACGTCCCGCCCAACAAACGCGACATCAACATGGTCTTCCAGTCCTACGCCCTCTTCCCGCACATGAGCGTCTGGGACAACGTGGCCTTCGGGCTGAAGCAGCGCAAGACGCCGCAGGAGGAGATCAAGCGCCGGGTCGGCGAGATGCTGGAGATCGTCGACCTCACCGGCAGGGAGAAGCGCCGCCCGCGCGAGATGTCCGGCGGCCAGCAGCAGCGCGTGGCGCTGGCCCGCGCGCTGGTCAACCGGCCGCGGGCGCTCCTGCTCGACGAACCGCTGGGCGCGCTCGATCTCAAGCTGCGCCAGGCCATGCAGATCGAGCTCAAGCGCATCCAGCGCGAGGTCGGCATCACGTTCGTGTACGTGACCCACGACCAGAACGAGGCGCTGACCATGAGCGACCGGATCGCCGTCATGAACGACGGCCTGGTCGAGCAGCTCGCCGGGCCGCGGGAGATCTACGAGCGGCCCGCGACCGCGTTCGTGGCCGGCTTCATCGGCACCTCCAACCTGCTCACGGGCACCGCGAGCGGCGGCGAGCTGAAGATCGGCGGCGGCCGGGTGCTGGTGCCCGGGCACGACGGCGACGTGACGGTGACCGTACGGCCCGAGAAGATCACCATCGACACGGTGGAGCCCGGCCAGGGCCTGAGCGCCGTGCGCGGCACCGTCGCCGAGGTGGTCTACCTGGGGACCTACAACAGCTACACGGTGACTCTCGCCGACGGGGCCGAGGTCACCGTGTTCCAGCAGAACGCTCTTGACGCTTCGGCCACCGCGGAGCGGGGGGACTCCGTGTGGCTGTCGTGGCAGGCGCAGCACTCATATGTGATTGGAAGTCGATAGCAGCTCATGAACCACCCCATGCTCCGTTCCCGTCGCGATTTCTTCCGGGTCGCCGGGTTCTCCGCCGCAGGGCTCGCGCTGGCCGCGTGCGGCGTCCAAGGACAGAAGGCCGCTCCGCCGAAGGCCGACGCGGTCAAGGATTTCTGGGCCAAGCAGACCAAGCACGGCAAGGTCGTCTTCGCCAACTGGCCCGAGTACATGCCCGAGGACAAGGCCCCGCTGGAGAAGTTCAAGCAGGCCACCGGCATCTCGTACGAGTACAAAGAGGTCATCCAGGAGAACGCCGAGTTCTTCGGCAAGGCCGACCCCGTGCTGCGGGCGGGGCAGTCGCTGGGCTACGACATCGTCGTCATGACCAACGGCGTCCAGCTCCAGCACATGATCGAGCTGGGTTACGCGACGCCGCTCGACCACTCCCAGCTGCCGAACTTCGACGCCAACGCCGGTCAGAAGTACAAGGAGCGGGCCTACGACCCCGGCAACAAGTACACGGTGCCGTACACGTCGGGTGTGACCGGGATCGCGTACAACACCAAGTACGTCAACGAGGACATCACCAGCATCGAGTCGCTGTTCGACCCCAAGTACAAGGGTCATGTCGGCATGATGGCCGACGCCCAGGAGATCGCGAACTTCGGCATGTTCGCGCTGGGCATCGCGCCCGAGAAGTCGACCGAGGCGGACTGGAAGAAGGCCGGGGAGAAGCTCAAGGCGCAGCGCGACGCCGGAATTGTCCGGAAATATTACGATCAAAACTACATCGACGCTGTGTCCAAGGGCGACGTCTGGCTCACCATGGCCTGGTCGGGCGACGTCTTCCAGCGCCAGCTCGCCGGCGAGCCCGTCAAGTTCGTGGTGCCCGAGGAGGGCGGCACGATCTGGACCGACAACATGCTCATCCCCAAGAACGCGGCCAACCCGGTGGACGCGCTGATGCTCATGGACTACCTCTACCAGCCGGTCGTGGCCGCCGAGCTGGACGAGTTCATCCAGTACGTCACGCCGGTGCCGGCCGTGCAGGACCTGCTGAGGGAGAAGGCCAAGGCGGCCAAGGGCAAGGACAAGAAGGCCCTCGAAGAGATGATCGACAGCCCGCTCATGTTCCCCACCGAGGCCGACTACGCCAAGCTGCACAACTACACCCAGCTGACCACCCAGCAGGAGCAGGTCTTCAACCCGATCTTCCAGTCCATCACCCAGGCGTAGCGCATGAGGCGGCTCACCCCCTACCTGCTGGCGCTGCCGAGCTGGATGTGGCTGGCGATCTTCCTGGTCGTCCCCATGGCCGCGATGGCCTCGGTCTCCCTGCAGACCGGCAACGCCATCGACGGCTTCGCCATGACGTTCAGCTTCTCCAACTACAGCGACGCGCTCGGCCGGTACAGCACCCAGCTGGTGCGCTCGCTGCTCTACGGCGGCCTGGCCACCGTGGCCATGCTGGTGATCGGGTACCCGGTGGCGTACTGGATCGCGTTCAAGGGCGGCACGCGCAAGTCCGTGTACCTGTTCCTGCTGCTGCTGCCGTTCTTCGTGTCGTTCGTGCTGCGTACGATCTCGTGGAACTTCCTGCTGTCGGACAACGGCATCCTGTTCGGCACGCTGAAGGGCTGGGGGCTGCTGCCCGAGGACTTCCACGTGCTGGCCACGACGGTCGCGGTGGTGGGCGGGCTGACGTACAACTTCCTGCCGTTCATGATCCTGCCGATCTACGTGTCGCTGGAGCGGGTGGACCCGCGGGTGATCGAGGCGGCCCAGGACCTGTACGCCACGCGGACCGCGGCCTTCCGGCGGGTGGTGCTGCCGCTGTCGCTGCCGGGGGTGTTCGCGGGGGTGCTGATGACCTTCGTGCCCGCCACGGCCGACCCGATCAACGCGCAGATCCTCGGCGGCACGGCCAACACGATGATCGGCAACATCATCCAGACCGAGTACCTGACGAACCTCGACTACCCGACCGCCTCGGCCCTGTCGTTCACGCTGATGGCGGTGCTGCTGGTGGGCATCTTCATCTACGCCAGGGCGCTCGGCACGGAGAACGTGCTCGAGGCGGCGGCCCGATGAGGGGCACCCGGCTGGGGGACCGGCTCCTCCACATCTACACCTGGATCATCATCCTCTGGCTGTCCTCGCCGATCGCCGTGATGATCCTCTTCGGCTTCAACGACAAGAAGAGCAAGTCGAACACCTCCTGGCAGGGCTTCACGCTCCGCTGGTACGCCGAGCTGTTCGACATCTCCGACCTGACCGTGGCGCTGCGCAACTCGCTGGTGATCGCCGCGGTCAGCACGATCATCACGGTCGTGATCGGCACCATGCTGGGGCTGGCGATCGGACGGCACCGCTTCCGCGGCAAGGGGGTCACGAACTTCCTGGTCTTCGCCGCCATCTCCACGCCCGAGCTGGTCATGGGCGCGTCGCTGCTGTCGCTGTTCGTCTCGGGGAACGTGCCGCGCGACGCGAACACGATCATCGTCTCCCACGTGCTGTTCTCGCTGTCCTTCGTGGTGGTGACGGTACGTGCGCGGATCGTCACGCTGGATCCGTCGCTGGAGGAAGCGGCCAGGGATCTGGGGGCGACGGCCTGGGGGACGTTCAGGCAGGTCACGCTGCCGTCGATCATGCCGGGCGTGATGGCGGGCGCGATGTTGTCGTTCGCTCTGTCCATCGACGACTACGTGGTCACCAGCTTCGTCAACGGCTCGACCGTCACTTTCCCCCTGTGGATCGTCGGTGCGGTCAAGACCGGGATCCCACCGCAGGTCAACGTCATGGGTACGCTGATCTTCGGCATCGGGGTGCTGATCGCGATCGGAAACGCGGTGGCGGCACGGCGCCGTACCTAAATATCCTCCACGAACTTCGTAGGGAAGTGGGATTTGTGGATCCGCTGAAGGCGCTTGCTGACGCGGAGCGCAAGCCGTACTGGCTGGACAGCCCGGCCAGACCCGAGCCGCGACCGCGGCTCGACCAGACAACGAGCGCCGACCTGGTCGTCGTCGGCGGAGGCTTCTCAGGGCTGTGGACGGCCCTGATGGCCAAGGAACGCGATCCGTCCCTGGACGTGGTCCTGCTCGAAGGACGCAGGATCGGCTGGGCCGCCACCGGCCGCAACGGCGGGTTCTGCATGGCGACCCTCACCCACGGCCTGGCCAACGGCCTGGAACGGTGGCCGGACGAGATCGGGCGCCTGGAGCGCATGGGCGTGGCCAACCTTGACGAGATCGAGCAGACCCTGGAGCGCTACGGCGTCGACTGCTCCTTCGAGCGCACCGGCGAGCTGCACGTGGCCACCGAGCCGTGGCAGCTCGACGGGCTGCGCGAGCACCTGGAGCTGATCTCCGAGCTGGGGCTCGACTACGTGCCGCTCGACCAGGATCAGGTGCGCGCCGAGGTGAACTCGCCGACCTACCTGGGCGGGCTCTGGGAGCGCAGCGGGTGCGCCATGCTCGACCCGGCCAGGCTGGCATGGGGGCTGCGGGAGGCGTGCCTGCGGCTGGGGGTGCGCATCCACGAACGCACCCCGGTCCGCTCGCTGCACGACGACGGCACGACGATCACGCTGCGCACGCCGTACGGCGCGGTCGCGGCACGGCAGGTGGCGCTGGGGACCGGGGTGTTCCCGCCGCTGCTGCGGCGGCTCAAGCACTTCGTGGTCCCCGTGTACGACTACGCGCTGATGACCGAGCCCCTGACGGACGACCAGCTCGCCGAGGTGGGCTGGCGCAACCGGCAGGGCGTGGGCGATTCGGGCAACCAGTTCCACTACTACCGGCTGACCGACGACAACCGGATCCTGTGGGGCGGCTACGACGCCGTCTACTACAACGGGGGTCTGGTCAAACCCGAGTACGAGCAGCGCGACGAGACGTTCGTCAAGCTCGCCGAGCACTTCTACGACACCTTCCCCCAGCTCGACGGGGTACGGTTCACCCACCGGTGGGGCGGGGTGATCGACACCTGCAGCCGGTTCAGTGCCTTCTACGGGCAGGCGCACGGCGGGCGGCTGGCCTACGCCACCGGCTACACCGGGATGGGCGTGGGCGCCACCCGCTTCGGCGCGAACGTCATGCTCGACCTGCTGTCGGGCGAGTCCACCGAGCGGACCGAGCTGCGGATGGTCAAGGAGAAGCCGATGCCGTTCCCGCCGGAGCCGGTGCGGTCCGGCGTCATCCAGTTCACCCGGTGGTCGATCGCGCAGGCCGACCAGCACCAGGGCAAGCGCAACCTGTGGCTGCGCGCGCTCGACCGGATGGGGCTGGGGTTCGACTCGTGATCCTGACCACGCGAATCGAGTTCGTGGTCGACGGCCTCACGCTCGCCGGGGACCTGCGGGTCCCCGGCGGCGCGGGGCCGCGGCCCGCTCTGGTGTTCACGGGGCCGTTCACCGGGGTGCGCTCCCAGGTCACAGGCCTGTACGCGGAGCGGCTGGCCGAGCGGGGGTACGTGACGCTGTCCTTCGACCACCGGAACTGGGGGGAGTCCGAAGGGCTTCCGCGCCTGGACGAGGATCCGCAGGGCAAGCTGCGCGACCTGCGGGGGGCGGTGTCGTTCCTGCGGTCACGGGCCGAGGTGGACCGGGATCGGATCGGGACGGTGGGGGTGTGTCTGGGGGGTGGCTACGCGCTCAAGTTCGCCGCCTTCGACCCCCGAATCCGGACATTTGTCGGTATCGCGGGCGCGTACAACAACCCGTACAGCATGCGCTCCGGCATGGACTACCAGGCGGCGCTGGCGGCCTTCACGGACGTCCTCGAACGCCAGGACCAGGGCGGCGCCGTGGAGTACATGCCGGTCGTCTCCTCCTCGCCCTCGGAGGAGGGGGAGGCCGCCATGCCGGGCGACGAGCCGTCCGCGTACTACGGCACCTCACGGGGCGCCTCGCCGCATTGGTCCAACTCGGTGACCAGGGCGAGCGTGCGGGAGCTGGTCACGATGGACAACATGATGGGAGCCGACTTCCTGTCGCCCAAGCCGGCGCTGATCGTGCACGGGGTCGTCGACCGGTTCTGCTCCCCGGAGGGGGCCGAGGAGGCGTTCCGGCGCCTCGACCAGCCGAAACAGCTCGTCTGGGTGGACGCCAAGCAGCACATCGACCTGTACGACCGCGAACCGTACGTCACGCAGGCCGTGGACGCCACCGCCGCCTTCCTCGCCGACCACCTCTGACCACCACCCGGCACCAGGATCGGCAAGATCATGTGAAGACTTGACCAGCGACCCACCGAGCACAATGGCCTGATCCGCACCGCATGGCATCCTCGCTTGCGACCCCCGACGATCCTTCGGAGGTGGACGCGTGCGTACGAGGTGGATGCTGGCCTGGCCGATGCTGCTCCTGACCGCGGGATGCGGCGCCGACCAGGCAGCCGTCATCCCCGCGGCGGCCAAGCCTCCGCCGAAGGTGGCCCGCTGCATGCTGAGGATCGCGGCCCCGCGCGCCGGGGTCGCGGCCCGCATCCAGCTCGTACGCGACATCTCCGCCTATATCGGCACGCGCCCGGGCCGCATCGTCTACGGAGTCCTGGACCTGGTCACCGGGATCCATTTCGGGCAGGGAGAGCACGAGAACGACATCATCACCGCCAGCGGCTCCAAGGTGGACATCCTGACCGCGCTCCTGCACCAGCGCACCCGCGACCTGGACGAGGAGGAACGCGACCTCGCCGTCCTCATGATCACGGAGAGCGACAACCTCGCCGCGGACGCCCTGTGGTCCCGCGTCGGCGCCTCCTCCGCGATGAGCGCCTTCTACCGGAGCGTGGGCCTGACGGAGACCACACCGGGACCCGCCATTTTCTGGGGCGGCACCCTCACCAGCCCCGCCGACCGCATCCGCCTCCTGAAACTCCTGGTCAAAGGCGGGAAAGGCCGAGAGGGCGACCTGACCGCGGCCGACCGCCGGCTGGTGCTCGGCCTGATGTCCCGCGTCCAGAAGGACCAGTCATGGGGCGTCAGCGCCGCCGCCCGCCCGGGAGACCGGGTGGCCCTGAAGAACGGCTGGACGCCACGCCCGTTCATCTCCGGCACGTGGGCCATGACGAGCTACGGCCGCATCTCGGGCCCGGGCCGCGACCTGCTGCTGTCGGTCCAGACCGACCACCAGCCGGGCCCGGACGCGGGCATCCAGACCATCGAGGGCGTGGCCCGCCTCATCCGCAACCGCCTCGACTCCCTCGCCCCGACCATCACCCGCCCCTGCATCGGCAACCCCATCGCCTGACCATCCACGCCCTACCGCCGTCACCCTCACCGGGCAAAAGGTCTTCTCGGGGAGGCGCTTCGCGCCGAGGGGCTCAGGCGTTTCTCATTCGGGCGCCTGGCGGCGCAACCCCCCGCGCCTGCCGGATGGCCGATGCTGCCTGGTAGCGCGTCATCGCAGTCGTCTTCTTCACGGTGAGTTCGTCCACAGGCAGGCCGAGGATGTCAGCGAGGGCGTTGAGCACGGTGTGGTTGTCCACGGCGCGTTGCCCGCGCTCCACCTGGCTCAGCCAGCTCTCGGAACGGCCGACGAGACCGGACAGGACCGCTTGGGACAGTCCACGGCGACGGCGTGCCCGAGCGATCCGGCGGCCGATCTCCCCTCGGGCGTCCATGCCATCACCCCTGCGTCTGTCGCTCCCCGACAACGGTGTGTAGCTCCTGCATGATTCGTTCCCAGGATGGCATGCGGGACTGCGGCGGGGCGGCGGGATCGAACAGGACCCGCACGCCCATCTCCCGAAGCGTGTCCAGGCTCCGCTGGAACGCGAGGTGCCGGGCGAGAGCGTCCTTCAGCAGCGGCACGGCAAGGATCGGGACGCCGAACCCGTACCTCACACAACAGGCCGACTGCGAAGGTGTCGGCGATGCCGTTCGCCCCACTTGTTGATCGTGTTGAACGTCGCCGGAGCCACGATCACGGCGTCGGCGGGAGGGAGACCCTTGGGGTCCTCCGGCATGCGGTACGTGCTGCGGACCAGGTCACCGGTCAGACGCTCCAACTCTGCGACATTGACGAAGCGTTCCCCCATCGGCGTGGTAACCACGCGTACCTGCCACCCGGCTCCCTGGGCGAGGGACACCAGGTGATCGAGATCGGCGGCGGCAGGTGCGGCACAGGCGATCATGTAGAGAACACCGCGTGTGCCCTCGTGGGGATCCATGCTCGTGATCCTAATGAGAGGCCGATATCCGCTGTCCCATGGTGCTTGGCACAGCGTCTCGGCACTCCGGCGACCGGCCGACACCGGACGCCTGATCCCGAGCGTGCCGGCCCGGGCGGAGACCACGGCGTCCACATTTCGCATACGGCCTCGCCGGAGGTTGCGGGCCGCTCGGCACTTTGGTCAGGCGAGCAGAGGTGACACGAGTCGAGGCCCACCACTCGTTGAATACCGGGCAACTGACTGATCCTGATCACATATCTGCCGACTCCCCATAAGATGCGGATATAAGTGAGGAAGGGGTAGCGTGACCGAGCGTGAGCGACCTCCGGGAAAGATCGATCCGACCGTCCCCACCGTCGCCCGAATGTACGACTATTTCCTGGGCGGGAAGGACAACTTCCCCGCCGACCGCGAGGCCGCCGAGAAGATCCTCGAGCTGAGCAGCCGGGGCGGCGCGAACGTTCGGGAGGTCGCCCGGGCGAACCGAGGCTTCCTGGTCCGCGCCGTGGAGGCGGTGGCCAGGGTCGGCGTGCGGCAGTTCCTCGACATCGGCACCGGCCTGCCCACCCAGGACAACGTGCACCAGGTCGCGCACCGGATCATCCCCGACGCCAAGGTCGTCTACTCGGACAACGACCCGATCGTGCTGGTCCACGCCCGGGCGCTCCTGGCCGACAACCCCGACACGGTGATCATCGATGGCGACGCGCACGACCCCAAGGGGCTCCTGGCCGCCGCCGCCCACCACCTCGACTTCAGCCAGCCTGTGGCGATCCTGGCCGTCGCGTTGTTCCACTTCTTCGGCGACGACGACGAGGTGGCCGGCATCGTCCGGGCCCTGCGTGAGCCGCTGGTGCCGGGGAGCCACTTGATCGTCTCGCACGCGTACGTGGAGAAGGGCCAGAGCACCCTCGACCGGAGGATCGGGACCGAGGACGTCTACCGGCGTACGACCTCCGGCGCGCTGCACTGGCGGGACTACGACATGGTGCGCACGTTCTTCGATGGGCTGGAGCTGCTCGAACCCGGGCTCGTGCCGGTGCAGAACTGGCGCAACGACGACCCGTTCATCGCCCCTGGCCTGGAGAAGGGCGGCATCCTGGGCGGTGTCGGCCGTGTTCCTTAGCCTAGGGAAGGGCTTTGCCCTCTGGGAGGCGCTGCCCGAACCCTCATCGCGCGCAGCTCCCATTAGGCGTGGGTCAGGACTTCTTCCGGGATGACCTTCGGTACGCCGCGCAGCCCGATCAGGGCCAGCACGGCCACTACGGCCAGGAGGGCAGCAGTGACCAGGGCGGTCACGTGCAGGCCCTCGATGAAGGCCGTTTGTGCTGCTCGCATGAGCTGATCCGCCTGCTCCGGCGGCAAGGTCGTGGCCGTGCTTACCGCGCCTGCGATCGACTCCCGTGCGGCGTCGGCGGCGGGGAGGCCCGTGGGGAGGCGGAGGTTGGTTTGGTACGCGGTGTTCAGGACCGTGCCGAGGATGGCGATGCCCAGTGCGCCGCCCAGTTCGAAGGCCGTTTCCGAGACGGCGGCGGCCGCTCCCGCTCGCTCCCTGGGAGCCGTGGCGAGGACGTTGTCGTTGTTGACGGTGAAGGTGAAGCCGACCCCCAGGCCACCGATGATCATGACGGGGAGCAGGGCGAAGTAGTTCAGGGAGGGGCCGAGCGTGCTGTAGTAGAGGAACGCGCCGGCGTTCATGGCCAGGCCCAGGGCGACCACGCCGTTCCTGCCGATGCGGTGGATCAGCTTGGCGGCCATGATGCCGCCCACCGCGCCGCTCAGGCCGCCCGGCAGTTGCGCGAGGCCCGCCTGGAGCGGCGACCAGCCCAGGACGAGCTGCAGGTACCAGCCGAACATCAGCATCATGGCCGACATCGTGAAGATCGCCAGCAGGTTCGTGACGATGGACGCGCTGAACGCCCGCCGCCTGAAGAGCCGGACGTCGATCAGCGGCTCGGGCAGCCGCGTCTGGCGCCACACGAACAGGCCCAGCAGCAGGACCCCGGCCGCGCCCGCCACCAGCACGTCGGCGTGCTCCAGGCCCTTGTGCGCCGCCTCCTTGACCGCATAGACGGCCGTCACCACGCCGGCGAACGAGAGGACGACGCTGATCAGGTCGGGCCGGCCCGCGTGCGGGTTGCGCGACTCGGGCAGCACCAGGATCCCGCCGACCAGCACCAGCAGCATGATCGGTACGTTGATCAGGAAGACCGATCCCCACCAGAAGTGGTCGAGCAGGAGACCGCCCACGACCGGGCCGATGGCGAACCCGGCCGCGCTCATCCCGCTCCAGATGCCGATGGCCGCGGTGCGCTCGCCCGGGTCGGTGAACACGTTCCGGACGATCGACAGGGTGGACGGCATGATCGTCGCTCCGGCCACGCCGAGCAGGGCCCTGGCCGCGATCAGCAGCTCGGGGTTGGGCGCGTACGCCGTCACCACCGAGGCGGCGCCGAACGCGGCCGCGCCGATCAGCAGCAGGCGCTTGCGGCCGATGCGGTCGCCGAGGTTGCCCATGGTGACGAGGAGGCCGGCCAGCGCGAAGCCGTACATGTCGCCGATCCAGAGCAACTGGGTGGAGTTCGCGCCGAGGTCGGTCACCAGCCTGGGCAGGGCCAGGTGCAGGACCGTGAGGTCGAGCGAGAGCAGCAGGGTGGCCAGGCAGGCGATGGCCAGGCAGGACCATTTGTTCTTCATGCCGCCTACTGTCGGGAGCGCGGCTGACGGCCTGCCTACCGCTCGCTGACCGCCCCGCTGGCAGGCCCGTCCGGAGGCCGGCTGACCGCCCCGTTGGGAGGCTCGCCGGCAGGCCCGGTTGAGCGGGCGTTCACCTCGTCGAGGGCGGCGGTGATGCGGGCGCGGGTGTCCTCCGTGGAGTACCAGTCGGCCGGGACCTCGTCACGAGCCTGGACGAGCAGCGCGCGGGCCTCGTCCAGGTCGCCCTGGAACAGCGCCACCTGGCCCAGCCCGAGGTGCGCCCACGCCATCGTCTCCGTCGAGCCGTTCCTGCGCGACATCTTGGCGGCGCGCAGAAAGTCGGCCCGCGCGCCCGTCACGTCGGCCAGGTGGAGCCGGGCGTCGCCCCGCCGGCACAGGGCCTCGGCGATCTCCGTCTCGGCGCCCAGCTCCGTGGCCACCGCCAGCGCCTCGTCGGCCAGCGCGATCGCGGTCGTGAAGTCGCCCTTCTCCTGGTAGAGAGCGCCGAGGCCGGACAGCGTCATCACCATGCCCCACCGCTCCCCGATGGCCTTGAACGCGGCCAGGCTCCATTCGAAGTTGACCAGCGCCTCGGCGGCCCGGCCGGTCGACTGCAGCAGGAACGCCACACCGCCGTAGGACAGCGCCTCCTGCCAGGGCTCGAGCTCGTCGGCGCGGCTGGTGAGCGCGGCGTAGACCTCGTCGTACTCGCCGGGCGGCCCTGTGTAGGCCGAGAGCAGCATCGAGAGGAACTCCACCCGCATCGGCAGGCTGTACACCGGCAGCAGCTGCCGCGCCTCCGCGAGCCGCGCGCGCAACTCCTCGTCGATGCCGCCGGTCCAGGCCCTGATGAGCACGCACATGACGTACTCCTCCTCCATGCCCGGCGGATGCCGGAAGCCGAGCGCGGCCATGAGGTCGGCGGCCAGATGGGCGCTGGTGATGCGGTTGCCGCGCATCCACCAGTAGCAGCCGCAGTTGGCCAGCAGCCGCAACCCCAGCTCCGGCTGCCCGGACGCGGTCGCCCAGCGGATCGCCGCGTCGAGCTCGTCGCTCTCCTCGTCGAGCCGGACCAGCCACTCCAGCTGCTCACCGGTGCGCAGCAACGGGTCGGCCGTCATGACCAGGTCGAGGCAGTAGCGGGCGTGCGCCTCGGAGATCGACTCGGCCTCGCCCGACTCCGCCAGCCGTTCCGCGCAGAACGCCCTGATCGTCTCCAGCATCCGGAAACGGCCGCCCACGAACTCCACCAGCGACTTCTCCGCCAGCGAGAAGAGCACGTCCTCGGGCAACCCGCACACCTGCTCGGCCGCCTCCGGCCGGGCGCCGCCGACGAACACGCTCAGCCGCCTGGCCAGCCGCTGCTCGCTCTCGTCCAGCAGGTCCCAGCTCCACGCGACGACCGCGTGCAGCGTCTGGTGCCGGGGCAGCGCCGTACGGCTGCCCCTGGTCAGCAGCCTGAACCGGTCGTCGAGCCGGGCCGCGACGTCGGCCACCGGCAGGGTGCGCAGCCGCGCCGCGGCCAGCTCGATGGCCAGCGGCAGCCCGTCGAGTGCCCGGCAGATGCGTGCGACCGCCGCGGCGTTGCCCGCGTCGACGGCGAAACCAGGCCGTACGGCGGCGGCGCGGTCGGCGAACAGCCGGACCGCCGGATAGTCCAGGGGGCTGCCGGCCTCGGGCGGCGGCAGCCGCAGCGGCGCCACGGGCAGGATCGACTCGCCGGTCATGCCGAGCGCCTCGCGCCCGGTCACCAGCACGCGCAGCTCGGGGCAGGAGGCCAGCAGCAGGTCGGCCAGGTCGGCGGTGGCCGCGATGACGTGTTCGCAGTTGTCCAGGACCAGGAGCAGCCTGCGGCCGGCCAGCGCGGTGACGAGCCGGGTGGCCGGGTCGACGGTGAGCCGGTCGGGGGTGGGCGGGGCGTCGCGGATGTCGAGGGCGGACAGGACGGCCCCGGGCACGCCGGCGTCCTCGGAGACCGGCGCGAGCTCCACGAAGCACACGTCGCCGGGCTCCTGGTCGGCCGCCTCGGTCGCCAGCCGCGTCTTGCCCGCGCCGCCGGGCCCGATCAGCGTGACGAGCCGGTTGGTCCGCAGCCTGGCGGCCACCTGCTCGATCTCCTCGGCCCTGCCGACGAAGCTGGTGAGCTGGGCACGCAGGCCCTGCCGCCGCGGGGCCGCGGGGGCGGCGTCGGGAGCGGGGGCGCCGAGCGCCGGGTCGGCCCTGAGCACGGCCAGGTGGGCGGCGGCCAGCTCGGCCCCCGGCTCGACGCCGAGCTCCTCGTCCAGGATCTTCCTGGCCTCCTCGTAGACGGTCAGCGCCTCGGCCTGCCGGCCACTGCCGTAGAGGGCACGCATGAGCAGGGCGCGCAGCCGCTCGCGCAGCGGGTGGGCGGCGGCGAGCTGGCTCAGCTCGGCGACCAGCTCGCGATGCCGGCCCAGGTCGAGGTCGGCCTGCACGCGGTCCTCGGTGGCGGCCAGCCGCAGCTCGGCCAGCGCCGCCGCGGCGGCCTCGGCGTGCGGGGCGTCGGACAGCGGCGCGCCCCGCCACAGCTCGAGCGCCTCGCGCAGGAGCGCAGCCGCCCGGCCGGGATCACCGCCGGCGAGGGCCTGCCTGCCCTGCTGCGCCAGCAGCTCGAACCTGCGCGCGTCCACGTCCTGAGGGTCGGCCACCAGCCGGTATCCCGCCGGATGGAACTCCACCAGGTCCCTGCCCAGCGCCCGGCGCAGCCTGGAGACCTGCGACTGCAGCGCGTTGGCCACGCCCTCGGGCGGTCTCGGGCCGTACATGCCGTCCACGAGCTGCTCGCCGCCGACGATGCGACCGGCGTGCAGGGCGAGCAGCGTCAGCAGCGCGCGCACCCGGGGACCGCCGAGCGCCACCGGCTCGCCGTCCTCGTCCAGCGCGCTGGTGGGCCCGAGGATCTGGAAGCGCATGCGTCGATTATCGCGGTTGCGGCAGCAGCGCGGTGATCTCCGCGTAGGTCGGCAGCGGAGGGGCCTGCCTGCCCTGGGCGGCGGACACCGCCGCGAGCGCCCCGTGGAGCGCGGCCCGGTACAGCAGCGACCCGGTGCTCACCCTGGCCACGCCGGCCTCGGCGAGCTGGGGGAGCGTGGGGCCGTCCGGCTGGTAGAGGACGTTGAGGGGGAGCGGCGTGCTCGCGGCCACCTCGGCGATCTCGCGCAGATCGCTCATGCCGGGCACGAAGATCCCGTCGGCGTGGCCGTAGGCGGCCACCCGTTCGCGCGTGTCGCCGGTCTTCAGCCAGTACGTGTCCGTACGGGCGTTGACGAACACGCCGTGGCCCTTGGCCGCCTCGATGATCCGCCGGTGCAGCTCGATCGGGCGCAGCGTGCCATCGGGACGGCCGTCCTCCAGGTTGATCCCCGCGACTCCGAGCGCGGCGAGGCCCGCGACCAGGTCGGACACCTCGCCGGGGTCATCGCTGAAGCCGCCCTCGATGTCGACGGTGACCATGACGCCCAGGTCCTTGATCGATTCGGCCAGCTCGATGGTCTCCGCCCTGGTGGCTCCGGCCGCGTCCGGTCTGCCGAACGCGGCGGCCACGCCGAGGCTGGTCGTGCCGATCGCCGGGAAGCCCTCCCGGGCCAGGAGGGCGGCCGAGCCGTAGTCCCAGGCGTTCGGCAGCAGCAAGGGGTCGCCGGGGCGGTGCAGGTCGTGGAAGTTCATGAGCGGGTTACGTGGAGAAGGGCTTCGAGCACGCCCGCGGCCAGCGCGAGCGCGTGGGCGGGCCCGGGGCAGGGGCGCACGCCGTGGCCGAAGGTCAGATGGGGGGCACGGCCGCGCGAGAGGTCGAACCGGTCGGGATCGGCGAACACGTCAGGGTCGCGGTTGGCCGACACCAGGTCGATGGTCACCTCGTCGCCGGTCCGCGTGTCGAGCCTGCGGGTGGCCTTGAGCGGCGGGTCCTGCCTGAGCGTCTCGTGCAGCAGCGCCTCGGGGTCGGCGCCGGGTCCGGCGTGCCCGAGGGCGTTCTCGATGAGCGCCTCCGTGGCGGCGTGCCCCTGCAGCAGCAGGGTGATCTCGGGGATGGTGGCCTGTTCGAGCAGCTCGGCGACGGCGGCGTCGGCCTCCGGGCTCTCCTCGCCGGACAGGTAGCCGGTCGCGGCGGCGGCCACGGCGCCCGTGTCCTTCACGCCCAGCGCGGCGCCGAGCACGGCCGTGGGGACGCCTCGCCAGTCGCCGCCCCGCTCCAGCGTCATGGCCCTGGCCGCCGTTCTCAGCTCGGCGGGGTCAAGGGCGGCCAGCCGCTCCTCCAGCAGGCGGCGCCGCCCGGCGTGCGTCTCTCCGGTGCTGAACCTCGACACCTGGGCGCGGAGCCAGGCCAACGTGCCCTCCTCAGCGTCCTGTCGTACGGGAGGCGGCACGTACCTCGGGTCGGCGAGCACCGCCTCAGCGGCTGAGTGGCGTGTGATGAGCATGGTTCCACGCTAGAACGGCGTCATTTCGTCGCGGGTCGAAGGGTGGGGGCATCAGGCCGCCAGGCGGTCTGTCCGCTCGGGGCGTTCGGGCTCGGCCGGGACGGCCTGGGTGCGCACGGCGGGCCGCTTCGCGACCGACACCAGCGCCATGGCGACGAGCAGCGCCATCTCGGCCAGCACCACGCCCCGCTCCAGCGGGCCGTAGTAGCCGGCGCCGCCGATCAGCGGCGAGGTGATCGAGGCCGGGTGGGCCGCCAGGTAGAAGGCCAGCATGGCCGCCGAGGTCACGCTCAGGGCCCGGACCGCGTTCCACAGAGGCGCCGCCTCCCGGCCCCTGGCCAGGGTCCAGCCGGCGACCGGCAGCGAGGTGAACACGACGGCCGCCGCCCACCGGTGGATCTCGCCGGTCAGCGAGCCGACCTGCGAGTTGCCGGGGTCCGTGGGGAAGATCGCGCTCATCATCAGCCCCGCCGCCCCCGCCAGCAGCAGCACCCTGGTGGCCGCGGTGCGCGCCGGGTCGCTCGTCGCCAGCCCGTACGCGAGACACAGGCACGCCCCCGCCAGTGCCAGCATCCCCACGAGGACGGGCACGAGCCCGCCGGAGACCAGCGCGTAGTCGCTGAGCAGCGGCTGCGTCGGCAGGGCGACCTGCGCGTACGCCAGAGCGCACACGGACACCACCGTGCCGGAGACAGCGCCCCAGGCGCTTTGGACTGGGGTCATCGGGCCACCTCATCGTAGATCTGCTCGAACCGGGCCAGCGACGACCGGTCATCGTGGGTGAGAGCCAGCTCCCTGCTGGTCTTGCCGAGCCGGGCCCGCAGGTCGTCGTCGGTGAGAATGTTCGTCAGGTGCCTGGCCAGCGAGATCACGTCGCCCGGCTGGAACAGGTATCCGTTCTCGTCCACCAGGTGCGGCAGCGCCATCGCGTCGGCGGCCACCACGGGCAGCCCCATGGCCATGGCCTCCAGCGTGGCGATGCTCTGCAGCTCGGCGATGCCCGGCATGGCGAACACGTCGGCGGCGGCGAACGTCTGGGGCATGAGCTCGTCGGGCACGAAGCCCAGGAAGGAGACCCGCTCGCCGACGCCGATGCGGGCGGCCAGCCGCTCCAGCTCCGCCCGCTGGTTGCCGCGGCCGACGAACACCGCCTGGGCGTCGGTCCGGTTCAGCACGAGCGGCAGCGCGCGGACGATCTCGTCCAGGCGCTTCTCCTCGTCCAGGCGGCCGACGAACAGGATGGTCGGCCTGTCGGGCAGGTCGAACAGCTTGCGCGCCCACGCCTTGGGTTCGGCGCGCGGGTGGAACCTGGTCAGGTCGATCCCGCAGGAGACCGCCTCCACCTCGCGGCCGAAGCCCTGGTCGGCCAGCAGCTTGGCGGCCAGCGGGGTCGGGGTGGTGATGCGGTCGGCGCGGTTGAAGATCCGGCTGAAGTCGCGCCACGCGAGCCGGCCGGCCTTGAGCCGGAGCCGCTCGGGGATGTGGCAGAACTGGAAGAGATTGTCGGGCATGAAGTGGTTGGTGGCCACGATGGGCACGTCCGCGCGCCGGGCGGCGGCGATGGCGGCCCTGCCGACCACGAAGTGGCCCTGGGCGTGCAGTACGTCGGGACGGATGCCGGCGATCAGCCGGTCGAGCCTGGCCGGCACCGTGAACCGCATCGTGGGGTGGACCGGTATCGGCGCGGAGCGCAGGCGGTGCACGATCACGTTGTCCACGACGTCGGCGGTGGGCGGGCCCACGTCCGACTGGCAGACCACGTGCACCTCGTTGCCGCGCGCGGCAAGGCCGGTGGCCAGGCGGTGGGTGAAGTAGGCGGCGCCGTTGACGTCCGGCGGGTAGGTGTCGGTCGAGATCAGGATCCGGCGCGGCCGCTCGGGGGCCGGGGTGGGGGCGGTCTCGGCGATCTGGGGGAGAGAACGCAGGGGCATGGCCATGGAAGTGACTCCGGTTTCACAAAGGGGTGGGGGAATGAGTCGGGGGATTGTTGCGGGACTCCAGCGGGCTGGTGCGGGCCAGCGCGACGGTCCCGGCGGCAGTCAGGAGCGCCGCCGCGACCGGCACGATGCCGGTCGGCACCGGCTCGCCGAGCAGCAGCGCGCCGAACGCCACCGCGGTCAGCGGGTCGGCGATCTGGAGCGAGGCGAACGAGACGCCGAAGTGCCCGACCGCGTAGGCCCGCTGGAGCATCACCAGCGCCAGCAGCAGGGGCACCGGCAGCGCCAGCACGTACCACCAGTTCCAGGTGCCGTCCAGCAGCACGCGCATGAGCGTGGCCGTCGCGCCGTAGAGCACGCCCGAGCTGGTCGCGAGCAGGGCGGCCCGGCCCGCCGGTGAGGCCGCCCGCGAGGCGGCCCACAGCAGGACCGCCGCGACTCCGGCCACCCCGAGCAGGGTGAGCACCCCGTCCGGGCCGAGGTAGGTGGGACCTTCCGAGTTGGGGACCAGCAGGACGAGCCCGACCAGCCCGGCCGCCACCACACCCGCGGCCGCCAGCTCCTTGGGGGAGGGCTTGCGGCCGTGCAGCGCGGCGGCGAGGGGCAGGGCGAACAGCAGGCTCGCCACGCCCATCGGCTGGACGACGGTCAGCGGCCCGAGCCCGAGTGCCACGATGTGCAGGCCACCACCCGTCAGAATGGACGCGCCGCCGATCAGCCAGCGCGGTTTCCGCAGTAGGGCGAGCAGCCCCGGTTTGGCCGACCCGGCTGCTTCGAACTGCTGCAGAGCGGCTCCGAGCGCGAAGAACAGCGAACCGACCAGGGCGATCGCCGCGGCCAGCACAGTCATTTCGCACTCCTTTCAGACGGATGGTTGCCAGACAGGGTCAAACGGACGTGTCCGCGGGAAGACGTTCTGGGGAAGCCTGGATGGCGCGTCGCTTCCTGAGCCATCTCACGAGCTCGACGAGCGCGGTGATGGACACCGCGATGCCCAGGCCGAGGAGCAGGCCCTTGATCGGGTCGTTCTCGAAGGCCATGCCGCCGAAGAAGCCGATCAGCCCCGAGTACACCGCCCACGAGCTCGCCGCGATCGCGTCGAAGAACGTGAACGAGCGCAGCGGATGCCGTACGGCGCCCATGGTCAGCGTGGTCGCGGTGCGCCCGCCGGGGATGTACCTGGCCACCACGAGGACGAGGCCGCCCCGCTCGGCCAGCGTGTCGCGGGCCCAGACGAACGCCTTCTTGTTCCGCAGCCTGCCTGCCGACTTGTTGCCGATCAGGTAGGAGATGTGGTCACCGGCGAAGGCACCCAGAGCCGCCGCCACGATGACCAGGGCCAGGTTGGTCTCGCCGGAGGCGGCGAACACCGCGGCGGTGATCACTGACGTCTCGGCCGGCACGATCGGGAAGAACCCGTCGAGCAGCGCGAGCCCGAACAGCGCCGCGTACAACCAAGGTGATGACATCACCTGCTGGACCAGGTCGAGAATGGCGTGCGACATGAGCGTTCACTCCGATCGTTAGGGCACCCACACAGCGTGTCTGCGTGGCACGGCCGGGGACATCGGGGATGCCCCGGGTCGAACGCGGACCCATCCCTTATGCGGATCAGGGCCGGTACCCCATGAAGGTAGAAACTCCGCAGGTCACGGCACATCGGACGATCGGCACGCACCGCCCCCTACTTTCGTCGGGGGCTCGGTTCCGACCTCCGGGTGACACCATCGATCAAACCGGTTTCCGCAGGCCGAGACAGGAGTGGAGGTAGGCGCTTTCGGGGTGGGGCTAGCCCTACCGCGACAGTGGACGCCGCCCTACCCTGACTTTCGTCAGGGTCGCCGGCTGACTTCCGGCGGCATCCGCGGGCGCGGGAGGCGGCTACCGTCGGTCCGGTGAGACGTCTTCGCCGGGAGAGCCGCCGCCAGGTGGTCTACGACCTGCTGCTCTGGGCCGTGCTCGGCATCTTCGTGACGGCCATGGGCCCCGACCCGTTCGTGGATCCGGCCGCCTTCGCCATGGTGAGCCTGCCCAGGATCGGGCTGGCCACGGTCGCGGTGCTGGTGGGCCGCCGCTGGCCGCTGGCCGCGCTGGTGCTGCTGTTGCCGCTGGGGCCGTGGCAGTTCAGCGAGGGGTTCGCGACCGTGGACCTGAGCTGGCTGCTGCCCAGGCGCAACGTGAAGATCCTGCCGCTGCTGGCCAGCTCGCCGTTCATCATGTGGTACGCCTACCTCACCGGGCGGTGCCTGGCCGTGCTCTGGCCCGCGCCGCTGGCGTTCTGCCTGATCTCGGCCGTCGGCGTGGGCGTGGTGCTGGCCAAGGGCGGCGACCTCGCCCTGTGGGTGTCCATGGTGACCGCGCTGCTCGGCACGTACGTGGTGCCGTACCTGCTGGGGCTGCTCAGGCGCAGGCTGCTGCAGGGGCGCACGCAGGCGAGGCTGGCCGCCGAGGCGCAGGCGCGGCTGCGCGAGCGGGCCAGGATCGCGCGGCAGATGCACGACTCCCTCGGCCACGACCTGGCCCTGATCGCGGTGCGGGCGGCCGGGCTGGAGATGGCCCAGGGGCTGGCCGAGACGCAGGTCAGGGCGGCGGGGGAGCTGCGGCTGGCGGCGGCCGACGCCACGGACCGGCTGCGCCAGATCATCGGGCTGCTGCGCGAGGACTCCGACGCGGCGCCGCTGTCACCCGTGAACGAGGACGTGACCGAGCTGGTGCGGCGGGCCAGGGACTCCGGCATGCCGATCACCCTGGACCTGGCGCCGGGGCCGGTGCCCGACCTGGCGCACGCGGTGGTCCAGGAAGGGCTCACGAACGCCGCCAAGCACGCCCCCGGAGCCCCGGTCGGGGTACGGGTCTCGCCGGAGCGGGTCACCGTGCGCAGCGGCCGGCCGCGCGCCCGGCCCCTCGCGCTGCCCGGCGGGCTGGGGCTGGCGGGCCTGCGCGAGCGCGTCCGGCTGGCCGGGGGCACCTTGACCGCCGGCCCGGTCGGCGACGGCTTCGAGCTGGACGTGAGCATCCCCCGCGCGGGGGAGCAGGATCCCCGCGGCTCGGGAGGGAATCACCGGCCCGCCGGGCGACGCTCGGAGCATGACTGAACGCAGACCGGGGATAGGCCGCGTCACCGCCGCGATCGTCGCGATCGCCGCGATGCTGCCGTACCTCACGCTGAAGACGCTCTGGCTGACGGGACACCCGGTCGGAGTCGCCGATCCGGCCTTCATGACCGACCCGGCGATGATCGGGCTCAACACGATGACGTTCGGCATGGAAGCGGTCGGGCTGGTGCTGGCGCTGGCGTTCACCATGCGGTGGGGACTGCGGCTGCCGGCCTGGCTCGTGCTGCTCCCGCTCTGGGTCGGCACGGGCCTGCTGGCCGTGGTGATCGTCACGGCGCCGATCATGGTGCTGACCGGGGGGCTGGCGGTCTTCGAGACCGGCGGGGCCATCGAGCCGTGGATCTACATGATGGTCTACGGCGGGTTCGTCGTGCAGGGTGTCGGCCTCATGACGGCCTTCGTGCTCTACTCGCGTGACCGGTGGCCGGGCGTCTTCACCACCCGGATCGATCACGCGTTCGCCGGCCCGACCCGGTCGTTCCAGACGGTCGTGGCCTGGGGCGCGCTGCTGGTGGCCGGGCCGATCGGCGCGGTCAAGCTCGCCGGGGGCCTGCAGGACCGCGTCGAGGGCCTGCTGGCCGTCGCCGGGGCCGTCGCGCTCGTGCTGATGGTCCGGCGGCGCGGGCGCGGCCCGTTCTGGGCGCCGCTGGTGGCGGCCTGGCTCGGCTCCGGCTCCCTGTTCAGCGGCGGGCTCTACGCGATGATCATCAGCTCCGTACGGGCGCCGCTAGGCGCGCCGGGGGCGGAGCTGACCGAGCTGTTCGGCATGCTGGCGGGGCTGGTCATGGGGATGTGCGGGGCGTTCCTGCTGGCCGAACGGTCAGGTGTGGGCGACGTTGAGCCGGCGGAGCACCCGCTTGAAGGCGAAGATGGAGAACGCGATCGCCAGCCCGCTGATCACGGCCACCGCTGACGTCCTCAGCACCATGAACCCGCCGAGCGACCCGGCCAGATATTCATGGACGGCCAGGGCGATGCTGAGCGTCGAGTTCATGAGCAGCACGAACGCCCACAGCAGCGTGATCCTGGCGAAGAACCTGCGGACCCGCTCGTGCTTGAGCACCGCCGACGGCAGATGGATGTAGTCCAGCGTGAGCTTCTGCACGAGCGGCCGGTTGAGCCGGACGGAGGCGAGGAACGCGATGCTGATGCAGATCGTGCCCATCTCCGGCTGGATGAAGAACCACATCCACGTGCCGGTCCAGAAGGCCACGAGGGCGCGGACCGTGATCGCGAACGCGGCCAGGAACATGGTGGCGGGCACCTTGACCCGCCTGATCAGCCGCCACCCCACCCCGATGTAGACCCAGGCGACGGTGGCGATGAGCGCCCCCTTGAATCCCAGGACCATCATGGCCAGGTAGAACACCGCCAGCGGCGCCACGACGCCTTCGAGCAGCCTGGGGGCCGCCTGCCGGGCGAGTGCCGTCAGGCGTGGAAGGTGGACCGGGGGATGGTTCAAGGCTGCTCCGCAGATAGGCCGATGATCAGCGTCTACCCGGGCTTCGGGGGACAAGGCTTGCCAGACGGACCGCTCGCCGTAACCAGCGCGGCATCACCCGCGTCCCGGGAAGCACGCCGGTGGCTTACCGTACCCGAGGAGAGGTGATGCGACTGCCTCTTTTGACGCGTTCCATCTGTTTCCACGAAAACAGCGAGGTCTTACGGCAGGCTTTCAACTGAGTGACGAAGTGGCGAGCTTCGCGCCGAATCCGAGGAACAGAGCGCCGACTCCGGTGGTCAGACCGGCGCTGAGCTTCCTGCGCCGGCTGAACTGGTTGGCCAGGAAGGTCCCGCCGAAGATCAGCGCCGTCAGGTAGAGGAAGCTGAACACCTGGATGATCGCGCCCAGGATGAGGAACGACAGCGCGGGAGCCGCGTAGCCCGGGTCGACGAACTGGACGAAGAACGAGACGAAGAAGAGGATGGCCTTCGGGTTCAGCAGGCTGATCACCAGGGCCTTGCGGAACGGGCGCGGCTGGCGCTCCATCTTGACCTGCGGCTTCTCCTCCTCGGTCGCCTTCCTCGATCGCCAGGCGCCCCTGATCATCTGGAATCCGATCCAGGCCAGGTAGCCGGCGCCGGCGTACTTGACGATCGTGAAGAGCAGCGGGTTGGAGCGGAGCAGGGACGCGGCGCCGGCGGCGGTCAGGAACATCAGCACGGTGTCGCCGATGAAGACGCCGGCCGCGGCCCGGTAGCCCTGGCGGACGCCGTTCTGGGCGGCGAAGCTGAGGACGTACAGGGAGTTGGGGCCGGGCAGCAGGATGATCAGCAAGGCGCCGATGACATAGGTCCAGAAATTAGTGATGCCGAAGAACATGCGTCTTACTCCAGGGGGAGGACCAAACCGCACATCACGATATCTCGCCCGGCGCGTACCATATCCCGCCGTATACCTGCCTGTAGCCGAGCGCCCGGTATGTGGCGTCCACCAGCGCCTGGCCGCGCGCGTTGATCCCGAGGCCGATGCCCTGCTTGTTCATCGAGTAGCCGAACGCCAGGCGCGCCGCCGGGTCGCAGAACCCGACCGAGCCGCCCATGCCCACGTGCCCGAACGCGCTCGCCGACAGGAGCGCGCCCTCCTGGTCGGCGGGCGGCAGGTGCCGGTTGTCCGCCGCCTTCACGAAGCCGAGCGAGAACCGCGACGGCACCGCCAGCACCGCGTCGGTGCCCGCCGAGGCGGTGAGCGACATGTGGACCAGGTGCTCCCCGGTGACCAGGCCGCCGCCGCCCAGCGACAGCGGCCGGTACATCCCGGCCAGGCCGCGGGCGTTCGTGATCGCCCCGATGGCCCCGAACTCGGCCGCGTGCGCCGCCCGGCTGTCCGACTCGCCGGGTGTCATGTAGCCGCCCTCGTTCGCCAGCAGCAGCGCGGGCATCGAGGCCGGGTCCGTGAACGCCTTGACGTAGAAGGAGGGCGGCGCCGCGGGCGGGTCGGCGGGGATCGTCGGCGCGACCCTGTGCTCGTACTCCTCCGGGAGGCCCAGCCAGAACTCCAGGCCCAGCGGCTCGGCGACCTCCTCGCGGAAGAACGTCCCGAGCGAGCGCCCGCTCACCCGCCGTACGACCTCCCCGACCAGGTAACCGAACGTGAGCGCGTGGTACCCGTGCCTGCTGCCCGGCTCCCAGAACGGCTCCTCGCCCGCGAGCCTGTCGGCCATCAGCTTCCAGTCGTAGAACGCGCCGGGCGGCAGCTTCTCGCGCAGCACGGGCAGCCCGGCCTGGTGGGCGAGCAAGTGCCGGACGAGCGTCCCGCCCTTGCCGCCGGCGCCGTACTCGGGCCAGTAGCGGGTGACCGGCGCGTCGAGGTCGAGCTCGCCCCGCGAGGCCAGGATGTGGGCGCAGAGCGCCGTCGCGCCCTTCGTGCACGACCAGACGTGCCCGATCGTGCCGCTCTGCCACGGGACGCCCGGTGCGGCCTCGCCGCCCCACAGGTCGACGACCACCTCGCCGTCGACGATCACGCACACCGACGCGCCCACCTCGCCGCGGCGGGCGAGGTTGTCCTCGAACTCCTCCGCGACCTGGGAGAACCGGGAGTCGCAAGTGCCCTGCACGCTCATTTCCCGAATCCATCACGAAAGCCGGACCCTGTAAACCTTTGGGCTTTACCGCCAATCCCTATGTGTTTACTATGGAATGCAGGTGGGCTCGCTGATGCGCTGGGGCTGGCGGCGCTGCTGTCCGTGGGTTCGCCGTTCGAGATGGGCGCGGTTCGCGTGGCTAGGGGTGGCCGCGTGGACCGCGCCCTTTGACTGCTCGCGTCAATTTGGGTCTTGTCCTCCGGTGGAGGTCCGATCTACGCTCCCCATACTCGTTAGTAAGGTTTCCTAATGAACGAGTGAGGAGCTCACCCCCATGCATCGATCCGTGCGGCTCGCCGCCATCGCCGCGATCGTCGCCGCCTCCTTGCAAGCAGCCCCAGCGCAGGCAGCGACCACGTACGAGGCCGAGAACGCCACCGTCTCCCAAGGCGTGGTCGAGTCGAACCACGCCGGCTACAGCGGCACCGGGTTCGTCAACTACGACAACATCACCGGCTCGTACGTCGAGTTCGCCGTCGACGCCGCCACCGCCGGCCCCGCCACCCTCACCCTGAGGTACGCCAACGGCACGACCGTGAATCGTCCGATGGCCATCGCCGTGAACGGCACCGCCACCACCAGGGACTTCCCCGGCACCGGCGCCTGGACCACCTGGCAGGAGGCCACGGTCACCACCACGCTCAACGCCGGGACCAACACCGTCCGCGCCGCCGCCACCACCGCCAACGGCGGCCCGAACCTCGACCGCCTGGTCCTCGGCACCCCCTCCAGCACCGGCACGCCCGTCCAGGCCAACGGGCAGTTGCAGGTGTGCGGGGTCAAGCTGTGCAACGAGCACGGCAAGCAGATCCAGCTGCGCGGCATGAGCAGCCACGGCCTGCAGTGGTACTCCCAGTGCCTCAACACCGCCTCCCTGGACGCGCTGGCCAACGACTGGAAGGCCGACGTCCTGCGGATCTCCATGTACATCCAGGAGGACGGGTACGAGACCAACCCCCGGCTGTTCACCGACCGGGTGCACAACCTGATCGAGCAGGCCACCGCCCGCGGCATGTACGCCATCGTCGACTGGCACATGCTCGACCCGGGTGACCCCAACTACAACCTGTCGCGGGCCAAGACGTTCTTCACCGAGATCGCCCAGCGCCACAACGGCAAGAACAACCTGCTCTACGAGATCGCCAACGAGCCCAACGGCGTCTCCTGGTCCACCATCAGGAACTACGCCAACCAGCTCATCCCGGTGATCAGGCAGTACGACCCGGAGACCCCGATCCTGGTGGGCACCCGCGCCTGGTCGTCGCTGGGTGTCTCCGACGGGGCGACCGAGTCCGAGATCATCAGCAACCCGGTCAACGCCGCCAACATCATGTACACCTTCCACTTCTACGCGGCCTCTCATGGCAGCGAATACCTCAACACGCTGTCCAGGGCCGCCGACCGGATCCCGATCTTCGTCACGGAGTTCGGCACCCAGACGGCCTCCGGGGACGGGTCGAACAACTTCACGCGGTCGCAGCAGTACCTCGATCTGCTGGCCCAGAAGAAGATCAGCTGGGTGAACTGGAACTACTCGGACGACTTCCGCTCGGGCGCCGTCTTCACCGAGGGCACCTGCCCGAACGGCACCTTCGCCGGCACCTCCCGCCTCAAGCCCGCCGGGGTCTGGGTCCGGGACCGCATCCGCACCCCTGACGACTTCTGACCCCTTCCGGTCCGGCCAGGGTCCTCCCCGGACCCTGGCCGGTCCTTTTCGCCCCACCCGCGCGTTGCCGGAGGGGCGGAGGGGCAGGGCAGGATGTGACATGTGCGGATTTGCATTCTCGGGCCGCTGGAGGTCGAGGGCGACGGGGGACCGATCGCGGTCGGTGGGTTCCGGCTGCGGGCGCTCCTGGCCGTGCTGGCGCTCGAAGCCGGCCGTACCGTCACGACCGAGCGGCTGATCGACGCCCTCTGGCCGGACGACCCGCCCGCCAACGCGGCCAACGCGCTCCAGACGCTGGTCAGGCGGCTGCGGGTGGCGCTTCGCCCGTACGAGGTGGTGGAGAGCAGGCCGGGTGGTTACGCGCTGGCCGTGGCCCCGGACGACGTGGACGCCCTGCGGTTCAGGCGGATGGCCGCGAAAGGAGATGGGCTCGAGCTCTGGCGGGGGCCGGCGCTGGCCGATCTGACCTCCGTGCCGCTCCTGGCGAACGCGGCCGCCGCCCTGGAGCAGGACCGGCTCTCCGCCGTCGAGGCCCGCGCCGAGGCCGGGCTGGCGGCGGGCGCGCCGGTCGATCTGACGTCGGAGGTCGCCGCGCACCCGCTGCGTGAGCGGCTGGGCGCGCTGGCCATGCGGGCGCTCGCCGCGGAGGGGCGGCAGGCGGAGGCGCTGGAGCTGTTCGAGCGCACCCGGCGCACGCTCGCCGACGAGCTCGGCGTCGATCCCGGGCCCGAGCTGCGCGCCGCCCATCTGGCCGTCCTGTCGGGAGAGGTCCCGGCACGCCCCGCGCCCCCGATGGCCCAGGTCAGGCAGCGGGGCAACGTACGAACCCCGCGGACCAGCTTCATCGGCCGCGAGGCCGAGCTGGACCAGCTGGGCACCCTGCTCGGCCGGGCCAGGATCGTCACGCTCGTCGGCCCCGGCGGCGCGGGCAAGACCAGGCTGGCCACGGAGGTGGCGCTCCGGTCGGCCGAGGCGGTCTGGATGGTCGAGCTGGCGCCGGTCAGCGACCCGGCCGACGTCGCGGGCGCCGTGCTCGACGCGCTCGGCCTGCGTGACGACCGCCCGCCGTACCGGCTGCCCGCCGGGGGGAGCGGCCCGGTGGAGCAGGTGGCCGAGGCCCTCGCGGGCCGCTCCGCGCTGCTCGTCCTGGACAACTGCGAGCACCTCGTCGACGCCGCCGCCGAGCTGGCCGAGCGGCTGCTGACGGAGTGCCAGGACCTGAGGGTGCTGGCCACCAGCAGGGAGCCGCTCAACCTGCCGGGCGAGCACCTCGCTCCCGTCCCGCCGCTGGAGCCGCCGCCCGTGGGGGCGAGCGCCGAGCAGGCGGGGGCGTACCCGTCGGTCCGGCTGCTGCTCGACCGGGCCGGGGCCGCGCGGCCGGGGTTCGCCGTCGACGGCGGGAACGTGGCCTCCGTGGTGGCGCTCTGCCGCAGGCTGGACGGCATGCCGCTGGCCATCGAGCTGGCCGCGGCCCGGCTGCGCACCATGACGCCGAGGCAGCTCGCCGACCGCATCGACGACCGGTTCAAGCTGCTCACCGGCGGCAGCAGGACCGCGCTGCCGCGCCAGCAGACGCTCAGAGCGGTCGTGGAGTGGAGCTGGGAGCTCCTGGGCGAGCAGGAGCGGGTGCTGGCCAGGCGGCTGGGCGTGTTCGCGGGCGGCGCGACGCTGGAGACCGTCGAGGCGGTCTGCGGGGGAGCGGCGGACGTGCTGGGCGCGCTGGCCGACAAGTCGCTGGTCCAGGTCTCGGCCGAGGGCCGCTACTCGATGCTGGAGACCATCCGCGCCTACGCGCTCGAACGGCTGGCCGAGGCGGACGAGGTCGGCGAGTACCGGCGGCGGCACGCGGCGTACCTGGTGGACCTGGCCGAACGGGCGGTGCCCGAGCTGCGGACGGCCGCCCAGATCGCCTGGATCGAGCGGCTGTCCCCCGAGCGCGACGACTTCGCCGCGGCGCTGCGGTACGTCATCGACGAGCGGGACGCCGGGTCGGCGCTGCGGCTGTGCGCGGCGCTGAACTGGTACTGGTGGATGACCGGCTACCGGAAGGAGAGCGCGACCTGGGCCGCGCAGGTGATGGAGCTGGTGGGCGACGATCCGCCTCCCGGGCTGGCCGAGGCGTACACGGCGTGCATGTTCGCGTACGGCGTGGACAAGTTCGGCACGATCGTCAACGACCGGTCCGCCATGCTGGCGCTGTCGGGGCTGATGGACCGGCTGATCGGGCGGGCCGAGCGGGAGGGGCCGCTGCACCCGATGATCAGGCTCAGCAGGGCCGTCATGGCCGCCGCCGCGGGGGAGGACGACCGTGCCGCCGAGCTGATCGAGGCGTACATCGAAAGCGACGATCTCTGGTTGTCCAGCTCCGCCCTCATGGTCGGCGGCCGGATGCGCAGCGAGGAGCGGCTGGAGCGGTCGGTGGCCGGGTTCAGGCAGCTCGGGGACCGGTGGGGGCTGAGCGAGGCGCTGCTGGGCCTGGCCGAGGTGCGGGCCGCCAGGGGTGCGCCGGCGGACGACCTGATCGCCGAGACCTGGTCGCTGACCAGCCGCTGGGTCGGGTCGGACGAGGCGATCTCGACGCTGCTCAGGCTGGCCGAGCTGCGGCTGCGGACCGGCGACCTGGACGGCGCGCGCGAGGACCTGGACAGGGCCAGGGCCAGCATCGACGGGGAGACGACGGCGTACACGCGGCTGCTGCTCGGCCTGGCCGAGGCCGCGCACGCCTGCCACCTCGGCGACCTGGACCGGGGTCTGGAGATCTACCGCGGGCTGTTCGCCGTGCTCGCCGAGGCCCCGCCGATGGCGCAGCTGGCCGCCGCGCTCAGGACCGCGTACGGCCGGGCGCTGGCCCGCGCCGGCGACCTGGCCGCCGCGCTCGAACAGCACCGCCTGGCCCTCGAAGTGCTGGGCACGTCCAGCCCGGACCGGCCGCTGCAGTCGCAGGTGCTGGCCGGGTTCGCGCTGGCCGCGCAGGTCGAGGGCGACCAGGAGCGGGCGGCCGTGCTGTTCGGGGCGTCGGCGGCGATCGAGCCGTGCGACATCTCGCCCGACACCGTGGAGGGTGCGCGGACGGCCAGGGCCGCGCTCGGTGACGAGCACTACGACGAGTGCTTCGCCAAGGGCGCGGCCATGTCCAGGCAGGAGGTCTACGGGATGGTCGGCAGCACGACGTAGGAGGGGCCGTGCAGGGTGGTGGTGCCCTTGTCCAGGTTCCGCCCGAATCGGGGGAAGTTCGAGCCCGCCACGTCGATCCTGATCCGGTGCCCGGGCAGGAAGGCGTTCGAGATCGCGCCCAACTCCACCGTCACCTCGCGCACCTCGCCGGGGACCAGGCCCGTCAGCCTGGCGATGCCGTCGGTCAGCAGCTCGGCCCGGCCGTCGGGGTGGACGTCGATCAGCTTGGCCGTCACGTCGGCGCTCGTGGCGGTCGAGGAGACCCGCGCGACCAGCTCGACCGGGCCGCTCACCTCCACCCGCTCGGTGAGGGGCGCCGTCCGGTGGCGCAGGACGTCGTCGCGCCCGTCGAGCGGCCGCTGGTCGAGCGGGCCGAACGCGTCGAACGTCATGACCGCCCCGCCGACCGTCGGCACCGGGTCGCCCGGGTCGCTGACGAACTCCGCCGCCCCGCCCTCCCCGGGCGTCACGCTGAGCCCGCCGTCGAAGCCCAGGTGGTACGGCACGGGCCTGGCCCGCCGGACGGGCCAGTCGTCCTCCTCGCGCCACGCGTCGTCGCCCATCACGAAGATCTTCACCTTCGCCCGGTCGCGCAGGGGCGCCCCGCGCAGCCAGTGGTCGAACCAGTCGAGGTGCACCCCGGTCCAGTCGATCGCCTCCTGGCTCGCCTGGTCGCCGTAGTCGCGCCCGCAGATGTCCCGCTCGTGCGTGAAGTGCGTCCACGGGCCCACGATCAGCCGGGACTCGCCGCCCAGCCGCTCGAAGTGCTCGATGGAGCCGTCGCGGAAGTAGTCGTACCAGCCGGTGCTGACCAGCGCGGGCACCTCGATGTCGCCGTGCCGGACGACGCCGCCCCTCCAGAGCGGGTCGAGGGGGTCGGGGGTGTCCATCCACGCCGAGTAGAAGGGCACCAGGTCGGCCAGCAGCGGCTGGTCGCTGAGCGGCAGCCGCTCCGACAGCTCCCTCAGGCGCTCGTCGAGCCCGTGGGGCAGGCCGATGGCCGCCAGGTATCGGCCCTTGTCCTCCTCCGTGGCCGTGCCGAGCGCGATCCGGCGGTCCAGCTCGTCCACGGCCAGCACCATCGCGCTGACGGTGAGGATGATGTTGAGGTTGGGGACGCCGCCCGGCTGGTAGACGCACTCGTACAGGCCGGCGGGGGAGACGTGCGGCGCGACGGCCTTCAGGCCCTCGGGGCGCTCCTGGGCCGCGAGGAGCTGGGTGATGGCCAGGTACGAGTCCCCATACATCCCGACATTTCCGTCGGACCAGGGTGCGGTCGCCGCCCACCGGACCGCGTCGTATCCGTCGGCCGCCTCGCCGCCGATGAACCGGAACTCGCCCTGCGAGGCGCCGGTGCCGCGCACGTCCTGGATGACGACCGCGTACCCGGCGGCCACCAGGCGGGGCACGTCGAGGTGGTACCCGGGGCCCGTGGCGCCCCGGCCGTACGGGGTGCGCGACAGCAGCACGGGGAAGCGCCCGCCCTCGGCCGGCCGCCACAGCGTCGCCACCAGCTCGGCGCCGTCACGGGTGGTCATGGTCTCGGTGGTCTCGATCATCGGACTCTCCTGTTGTAAGCACGAAGGGCAAGGGGGGCGAAGAGGGCGAGCAGGGCGGCGGTCCAGCCGAGCGTGATCCACACGTCGGAGGCGTGCAGGCCGCCGGTCAGCAGCCCGCGCAGGGCGCCGGCCAGGTGGGAGACGGGGTTGACGCCCATCCACCAGCTCAGCCAGCCGGGCATGTCGGTGGCGGGGACGAAGGCGCTGCTGCCGAACGTGAGCGGCAGCAGCACGGCCGTCGCCATCCCCTGCATGGACGTGACGGACTTGGCCACCAGCCCGATCCAGGCCGAACCCCAGCTCAGCGCCATGGCCAGCAGCAGCACCAGCCCGAGCCCGGCCAGCGCGCTCAGCGGGCCGGTCGTGACGCGGAAGCCGACGGCGTACCCGACGACCATGGACATCACGATGGTGATCAGCAGCGTGAGCAGGTCCGCCAGGATGCGGCCCGCCAGCGGCGCGGACCTGGCGATCGGCATGGTCCTGAACCGGTCGAACACGCCGTTGCCGATGTCGGTGGCCAGGTTCATGCCGGTGGTGATCGTCGACATGAGGGCCACCTGGACGAGCACGCCGGGCAGCATGTACGCCACCGCGCCCGCCCGGTCGCCGCCGGCCGCCCCGCCGAACAGGTACACGAAGATGACGATCATGAAAACGGGCTGGAAGAGCAGGCCGAAGAGCTGGCCGGGATGGTTCTTCAGGGGGATCAGGCTGCGCCAGGCGAGCGTGAGGCCCTGGGAAAGCGCGGTGGTCATCGGTGGTCTCCGGTCAGGGTGAGGAAGACGTCGTCGAGGGAGGGCAGGCGCAGAGCGTGCTCGGCGAGCACGATGCCCGCGTCGTCCAGGTCCCTCAGCAGGGCGGGCGGCGCCGAGAGGTCGTGCACCGGGACGCTGACCACGCCGTCGGCGGCCTTCGCGCCGAGGATGGTCTCGGCCTTCTCCAGGTCGGCGGCGCGCAGCGGCCGTACGTCGAGCCGGTGCCCGCCCGCCAGCGCCTTGAGCTCCGCGGGCGTGCCGGACGCCGCGACCCGGCCCCGGTCGATGACCAGCAGGTCGTCGGCGAGCTGGTCGGCCTCCTCCAGGTACTGCGTGGTCAGCAGCACGGTCACGCCGTCGGCGGTCAGCTCCCTGACCACGTCCCACAGCTCGCCCCGGGCATGGGGGTCCAGGCCGGTGGTCGGCTCGTCGAGGAACAGGATCCGGGGGCGGCTCACCAGGCTGACGGCCAGGTCGAGGCGTCGCCGCATGCCGCCCGAGTAGCCGCTCGCCGCGCGGTCGGCCGCCTCCTCCAGGCCGAAGCGGGCCAGCAGCTCCTTGGCCCTGGCCCTGGCCGCCGGCCGCGACAGGCCGAGCAGGCGGCCTATCAGCAGCAGGTTCTGGGTGCCGGTGAGCTTCTCGTCCACCGAGGCGTACTGGCCGGTCAGGCCGATCAGCTCGCGGACCTTCGCGGCCTGGCGGGTGACGTCGTACCCGCCGACCAGGGCGCGGCCCGCGTCGGGGCGGGCCAGGGTGGCCAGGACGCGCACCGCCGTGGTCTTGCCCGCGCCGTTCGGGCCCAGGACGCCGAGCACGGAGCCGGTCCGCGCCGCCAGGTCGACGCCGTCGAGCGCGCTCTTGTCGCCGTATCTCTTGACGAGCCCTTCGGCTTCGATCGCGTACTTCATGTCTCCGAGGGTGTCCGGGCCCGCTGGCATCCACCTGGCATCGACCTGTCAGGGGGATGGTGCATGTCCGTAACTTTGGGCCTTTCCTCCGTGCGGCAACGTCTTCAATCTCGGGTCAGGCGCCGGACACCATCCGATCCCGAGCGCCCGAGGAGGACGAGGTGCGACACCGATTAGTCATCCTGCTGGCAGCCCTCAGCCTGATCAGCCTGACCGGCATGTCAGGGGCGGGCGCCGCCGCGGAGCCCCCGGCCAACAAGCAGTACCGCGTGCAGGGCCCGGCGGACGCGCGGCAGCGCAGCGCCGTCGCGGCCACCGGAGCGGCCATCGAGGAGGTGGCCAAGGATTCGGTCCTGGTCACGGCCACGGCAGCCGAGGTCTCCGCCATCAGGCGGCTCGGCTACCGGGTGGCGGAGGTGCCGCGCCCGACATCCCCGTCCGGCGTCGGGACGCTTGACTTCCCGCCGGCGGACTCCGGCTACCACAACTACGCGGAGATGAACGCGGACATCAACGCCCTGGTCGCGGCGCATCCCAACATCGTCAGCCAGTCCACGTTCGGCACCTCGTACGAGGGCCGGGCGCTGCCTCTGATCAAGATCAGCGACAACGTGGGCACGGACGAGAACGAGCCCGAGGTGCTCTTCACCGCCCACCAGCACGCCCGCGAGCACCTGACCGTCGAGATGGCGCTGTACATCATGCACCTGCTGGCCGACAACTACGGCACGGACTCCCGGATCACCAACCTGGTCAACACCAGGGAGATCTGGATCATGCCGGACCTCAACCCGGACGGCGGCGAGTACGACATCGCCACCGGCTCCTACCGCTCCTGGCGCAAGAACCGGCAGCCGAACTCCGGCTCGTCGGCCGTCGGCACCGACCTGAACCGCAACTGGGCCTACAACTGGGGCTGCTGCGGCGGCTCATCGGGCTCGACGTCCAGCGAGACGTACCGGGGCGCGAGCGCCGAATCGGCCCCCGAGATCAAGGCGGCGGCCAACTGGGTGCGCAGCCGGGTCGTCGGCGGCGTGCAGCAGATCAAGACCAACCTCGACTGGCACACCTACAGCGAACTGGTCCTGTGGCCCTACGGCTACACCCTCAGCGACACCGCGCCCGGCCTGACCCAGGACGACCGGGACGCGCACGCCACGCTCGGCCAGAACCTGGCCTCCACCAACAACTACACGCCCGAGCAGGCCAGCGACCTCTACATCACGGACGGGACCATCGACGACTGGATGTGGGGCGCCTACAAGATCTTCAGCTTCACGTTCGAGATGTACCCGACCGGCTCGAACCCCGGCTTCTACCCGCCGGACGAGCAGATCGTCCCGCAGACCACCCGCAACAGGGAGGCCGTGCTCCGCTTCCTCGAATACTCGGACTGCGTCTACCGGATCATCGGCAAGGAGACCCAGTACTGCGGCACCGGCAACCCGCCGCTGACCGTCTACTCCGACACCTTCGAGACGGCCACGGGCTGGACGGTCAACCCGTCGAGCACCGACACCGCCACCACCGGCCAGTGGGAGCGCGGCGACCCCGAAGCCACCACCTCCAGCGGCGCCAAGCAGCTCGGCACCACGGTCAGCGGCACGAACGACCTGGTCACGGGCCGCCTGGCGGGCTCGGCCGCCGGTGACTTCGACATCGACGGCGGCATCACCTCGATCCAGTCGCCGCCCATCACGCTGCCGTCCACGGGCGCGCTGAACCTGTCGTTCTCGTGGTATCTGGCGCACGGCTCGAACGCCTCCAGCGCCGACTACTTCCGGGTCCGCGTGGTCGGCAACACCACCACCACCGTTCTGAACCAGGCGGGCGCGGCGTCCAACCGCAACGGCGCCTGGGCCACCGCGACGGCCGGCCTGAACGCGTTCGCGGGCCAGACGGTCCGCATCCTCATCGACGCCGCCGACGCCTCAGGCGCCTCCCTGGTGGAGGCCGGCGTGGACGACGTCAAGATCACCCAGCAGCCGTAATCCGCTGCATCACCCCGCCGCACAGGATCCCGGTCCTGTGCGGCGGACTCATGTTTGGGTCTTGTAAGGACGGGCTGTCAAGGCTACGATCGCGACAACTCTTAGGAAACTTTCCTAAAAGTAAGCCTCCGACATCACCGGCCCGCGCATACACCCCCCAAAGGGCCCGTGCCCACCTCCACGGGCCCGGGGGGGGGGGGGGGGGGGGGGCCCCCCCCCCCCCCCCCCCCCCCCCCCCCCCCCCCCCCCCCCCACCAAC